>JAUIEE010000538.1 GCA_030428965.1 bacterium
CGTTGCTCTGGGAGAAGGGGACGGTTGGGGCCCGCTGCCGGATCTCGAAAAGGCTCTGCGGGACCGATCCCCCCAGGTGCGCTGCATGGTTGCGGGACTCGCGACCCAGGTGGGGGGGATCGAGCTGGCCCTGCGTCGGTTGGAGGAGCTGTCGGGGGACCCGAGTCCCTTCGTGCGCGCTCGGGTGGTGGATGCCTTGGCTTCCCTCGGTGAGAGGCGGGCCTTCGGACTCCTGGTGGGGCGGCTCGAAGCGGAGAGCTCGGTGCGGCTGCGCTGGAGGGTCCTCGCTCATCTGCAACGGGCTTCTGGTCTCAAGCACCGCTGGGACCCGCGGCCGTGGCGAGACTGGTGGGCCGGGTTGGACGAGGGATGGCGCGCCAGGCAAGGGGGCGAGCTGCCCGAAGCCGGGCGAACGGTCGCCTTTGCCGGACTGCCCATCTTGTCGGAGCGGTTGGTGTTCTTGATCGACCTCTCGGGGTCGATCTGGATGCCCCTCCTGGATGGTCGCACCCGCAAGGAGGTCGTCGATGAGTGGTTGCGGGCAGCCATCCTGAACTTGCCCGAATCGACCCGTTTCAACCTGGTTCCCTACACGGAGGAACCTCACCCCTGGCGGGAGGGGCTCGTTCCGGCGAGCCCCACGAATCGCGCCAGAGCGGTCGCCTACTTCGAGGAGTGCGACGAGAACGGTACCGGGAACTTCTGGGACGCGGCCCTCTCGGCCCTCGAGGACAGCGAGGTCGACACGCTGGTCGTATTGACGGACGGCGCGCCGACCGGGGGGCGCCGCAACCAGCTCGAGCTCTTGGTCGAACTCCTCTGCGAGCGGCATGCCCTGCGGCCGGTCTGTGTCGATTCGATCCTCGTAGGAGCGGCTCCTCGACTGCAGCGCATCTGGCGCGACCTGGCGGACCGTACCGGTGGGCGGTCGATCTCCGTGGATCTCGATGGGGGCTGAGCTGCTCTCGGATTAGACTCGGCGCGTGGAGAACGTGCCCGTCCCTGCGATCGACCGCGCCCTGGCCCGTGAGCTGGATCGCCGTGCGATCGAGGACTTGGGGATTCCCTCGCTGGTCTTGATGGAGAACGCCGGCAGGGCTTGCGCGCAGGTCGCACTGCAGCGCGACCTTTCAGGGGGCGTTCTCGTCCTGTGCGGACCGGGCAACAACGGTGCCGACGGGATCGTGTTGGCCCGGACGCTCAAGAACCACAGGGTCGAGGTGGAGGTGGTCTTCGTCGGGCCGGAGGAGAAGCTGCGGTCGAGCTCCGAGGAGCTGTGCTTCCAGGTCGAGCTGTGGGGGAGACTCGGTCAGGAGATCGGGGTCGTGTCCAATCGGAGTCAGGCTCTGGCCCTGGCTCCGGGCCTGGAGGCTCGCGGGCTGGTGGTCGATGCTCTCTTCGGAACCGGTCTCTGCCGGACGTTGGGCGAACCCTGGACGAGCGTCGTGCAGGCCGTGGACCTTCCCAGCGGGTTGGACGCGGACACGGGGCAGGCGCTCGGGGCTCTGGTGAGGGCGGCCGTGACGGTGACCTTCGTCGCCCCCAAGGTGGGGATGGGGCTGGGGGACGGCCCCCGGGCCTGCGGAGAGGTCCAGGTGGCCGAGATCGGCATTCCCCTGCCCTAGGGAAGTGCAAGGCCAGGGCACCGTCCGGCGGTCCGGGTCGTGGCCCGACGCGCCTTCTGTGGGCCTTGGAGTTCTGTTAGAACATTCGCCCCTTTTGCCGACTGAACCCCCTCTTCGAGGATCCATGAGCGTGCCTGAAGCCCAACCGATGCAGCATGGCAAGGTGACCTACCGGGTCGACCAAGGCGTGGCCTGGCTGACGCTGACGAACCCGCCGGCGAATGGCTATTCCTACGAGATGATGCGGGACATCGACGAGGCCGTCTTGCTGGCGCGCTTCGACGACGAGGTCGAGGTCCTCGTTCTGGCCGGCGAAGGCGAGAAGTTCTTCTGTGCCGGGGCGGACATTTCGATGCTCAACGACGTCACGCCCTCGTTCAAGTACGCCTTTTGCCTGCACGCGAACGAAACCTTGCTTCGCCTGGAGCATACGCCCAAGCTCGTGATCGCCGCCCTCGGGGGCCACTGTGTCGGGGGTGGGCTCGAGATCGCCCTGGCCGCCGACCTGCGCGTGGCACGCAAGGGGTCCGGGCGCTGCGGTTTGCCCGAGGTTGCCCTCGGCGTCTTGCCGGGCACCGGCGGGACCCAGCGCCTGGCCCGTACCGTCGGGCGCTCCAAGTCGATCGAGCTGATGGCCTCGGGGGAGTTGTTCGACTACGAGGTGGCCCAGGAGCTCGGCATCGTGGGTCGCCTGGTCGAGGCGCAGGACGAAGAGAGCTTCCTCGCTCGAGTAGAGGAGTACGCGCGCAGCTTCTGCACGCCCAAGAAGGCCGCCATGGCGGTGGGGCACATCAAGCGTTCGGTGCAGACCGGACTCGACCTGCCTCTGGAGGCCGGTCTGGCCCTGGAGCGGGAGCTGCAGGCCAAGCTCTTCTCCTCCGCCGATGCCAAGGAAGGCATCGCGGCCTTCGTCGAGAAACGGGATCCCAAGTTCAGCGGCTTCTAGATCCAGATAGGGAGGACATCTTGCAGGCAGCCAGAATCCATGCGCACGGCGGACCGGAAGTGCTTCGGGTCGAGGACGTTCCCCAGCCGGAGCCGGCTCCCGGCCAGGCGCTCGTTCGGGTGCTCGGGGTTTCCATCAACCACCTCGATCTCTGGGTGCGACGAGGGATGCCCGGGGTCGAGATCCCCTTTCCGCGCATTCTCGGCTGCGACG
>JAUIEE010000539.1 GCA_030428965.1 bacterium
GTTCCTGGCCCAGAACCCGCCGCCGCCGCTCAACGTGGCCTTCGACGCGGAGTACCCGGTCGTCATCGCCGAGAAGGGCTGGTGCTCGGTGCAGCTGGCCCTGCCGCTGGTCGGGGTGAGCGACCCTGGGGCCATGCACCTCGCGAGCTTCACCGGGGGCTTCTTCCTGTCCCAGGTGCCCGAGGACGCCGAGGCCATCATCCAGCATCCCTCCCCGGAGCTGGAGGCGGTCCTCCTGGAACGCGCCCGCAGGAACCCGAACGTGGCCTTCGACTTCACGCCGTCCCCCGGTCGCCTGCGCGTGCGTGCCCGGGGAACCTCGGCCCACTCCTCGAAGCCCTGGGAAGGACACAACGCCATCGCGCACCTGGCGGATCTCCTCGCCGGACAGGACTGGCCGGCCAACGCGCCGGCGCAGGTCGTGGACTTCCTGAACCGCCGCATCGGCACGGGCTACCTGGCGGAGAAGCTGGGCGACGTCGCCTACGCGGACGACTTCATGGGGCCCTTGACCCTGTCCACGAGCACCCTCACCGAGCGCGAAGGCGAGCTCCTCCTGGGAATCAACCTGCGTCGTCCGGTGGGCCGCACCAGCGACGAGGTCGAGCAGAGCCTCCGAGCGGCCGTCGACGACTGGATCGAACAGAGCGGCGCCTCGGACGCGCGCCTCAGCCTACGGGTGGGCGAGCCCTATCCGCCCCAACGGGCACCCCACGTGGACGTTCTCCTGGCCACCTTCCGGCACTACACGGGCCAGAGCGACGTCGAGCCGGTCTCGATCGGCGGAGGCACCCACGCGCGCATGGTTCCCGGTGGGGTGAACTTCGGCCCCTCGATGCCCGGCGAGCGCTACACGGGTCACAGCGAGCACGAGTTCCTGACGCGGGAACAATTCGAGCTCAACCTGCTCATGTACACCTCGCTCTTGGTGGACCTGGCCGGGCCCCAGGGCGAGTAGCGCTCAGGCTCCGCCCGGTCCCAGTTCGAGAGCTCGTTTCGGCTTGGTCTGCTAGGGGGCCTCGCTGGGAGGGTCGGAATCCTCGACGATGAAGAGCGAGGTTCGGAACTTGGCCTCAGTGCGCGCGTTGTCGGGCACGGAAAACCACGGCGTCACGGGGAAGAGCGGATTGTTCGTACGGAAGCGGGCCTGCCAGCGGTAGAGTTCGCCGTCGGGCAGGCCGCCGACCGTCCGATCGAAGACCATTGGAGTTGACCCGATCGGGAAGACGGTTCCCGAGTCGATGCCGGAATCGTAGGTCGAAGTAACCCCGAGCACGCGCCACTCGAGTCGAGCCATCGGAGCCGCGGGCGTGGCCCAGGCGAAGCCGGTCAGGTCGTGGGCCAGCTCGGCCCGGATGCGGAAGCCGTAGGTCTTGTCGGAGTTGCCGAGCAGACCGATCGGCTTGCCTACACCGGCGATACGCCTCTGCTTGGGCGCCTGCACCCAGCCCCCGTCGCCGCCGTTGCCGAGGAACAGGTAGGCACGTCCCTCGTCGGTCTGACCGCCGTCGTAGCCGTGGGCGCCGACGAGCACGTCCGAGTAGCCGTCGCCGTTCACGTCCCCGGCGCAGGCCACGGCCCGGCCGAAGAAGGCCGTCGGCGCGTTCGATTCGGCGACCCAGGCGGGAGAGGAAGCCAGGCCGCTCGCGCTGCCCCGGAACACGTAGGCGCGGCCTTCGTTGGGCTGACCGTTGTCGACGCCCGAGGCTCCGATGATCACGTCGGAGTAGCCGTCGCCGTTCACGTCGCCGGCCGTCGAGACCGCGACTCCGAAGGCCACACTGGGAATGTCCGGGTGGTAGGTCCAGTCGGCGGTTCCCGGGAGTCCCAGGGCCGAGCCGTGGAAAACGAACACCTGGCCTTCGTTGATCTGGGTGTTGTCGTAAGTGTGGGCGCCGACGATGACGTCGGAGTAGCCGTCGCCGTTCACGTCGCCGGCCGTGGCGCCGCAAAGCCCCATTCGGGCGCTGGTCTGGTTCGATTCCGCCGACCAGGCCTCGAGGGCCTCGACGCCATCTTTGGAACCCAGGTACACGTAGGCACGCCCTTCGTCCACATGGCCCCCGTCGTAGTACTCGGCGGTCACGAGGATGTCCGAGAAACCGTCGCCGTTCACGTCTCCTGCCGTCGAGACGCTGCTGCCGTAGTAGGCGACCGGATCGTCGGACTGGCCGGACCACGAGGAGGTGGCCGCGAGACCTGACGCCGAGCCGTGGTAGACGAATGCACCGCCCTCTTCCGTCTCGCCGTCGGTGAAGCGCACGGCGCCCACGATCAGGTCGGAGAAGCCGTCGCCGTTGACGTCTCCCGCCGACGAGACGGACCAGCCGAAGCGAGCGCCTGCCTGGTTCTCTTCGCCGATCCAGTTTGCGGTCGCCGGAAGGCCACCCGGCGCCCCGTGGTAGACGAGGGCCACTCCCTCGCCGGCCTCACCGGCATCGAAGTCGTAGGCACCCACGACCACGTCGGAGTAGCCGTCCCCGTTCACGTCGCCTGCCCCCGAAACCGAGTAGCCAAAACGCGAGTTGGGTTGGTTCGATTGGACGGTCCAGTCCGGCGTGGCGGCCGGCCCGCTCGGCGAGCCGTGGTAGAGGAACGCGGCGCCTTCGTCGGACTCACCGTCGTCGTAGAGGAAAGCGCCGACCAGGAAGTCGGAGTAGCCGTCCCCGTTCACGTCGCCCGCGCCCGCGACCGACCACCCCAGGTTGGCGCCCGCTTGATCGGGCTCTTCGGTCCAGGCCGAGCTGGAAGCAAGGCCGGCGGCGGAGCCGTGGTAGACGAA
>JAUIEE010000540.1 GCA_030428965.1 bacterium
ACCGTCGTAGCCGAACGACTTGGCCTTCGCACACAGGGTCTCCAGGGGCAGGTCGGCCCACTGGCCAGTGAACAAGCAGACGGGACG
This sequence comes from bacterium, assembly GCA_030428965.1. GTDB lineage: Bacteria > Planctomycetota > UBA1135 > UBA1135 > JAUIEE01. The sequence goes on from JAUIEE010000540.1 coordinate 88, forward strand.
CGCCATGGTTCTCTATCGAATGGGAGACAAGATCGAGGAGGGGAGGTTAGCTCAGGAGCTCGGCGCTCCCCGAGACGTCCTTCGAGCCCTTGCGCGGAGCATCCATGAAGAGTTCAGGATGCGCGCGCATCGTGCGCTGCGCACCACGGGCGCGGGCGAGTCTGGTCGCCGACAGGACCGCCATGGCAGCGAAGAGGAGGTTGAGATGACCCAGGCCCAGGTCCACCAGGGTGGCGATCGCGGCCACCGCAACCACCATGCGCGCCCAGGCGAGGGGCCGACGGCTCGCAGCGAGGATCGCCACGAAGGCGAGCCCGCTCCCAGCGCCGAGCACCACCCGACAGAGATCCACGAGATCTCCGCCGACCGGATCATGGTGCAAGCTGATCGTGGGCATGCCCGGGTGGTGCACGTTGCCTCGCTGCAGCTCCAGCGCGCGCAGACCCAGGACCAGACCGGTCACGAAGTAGAGCATGCGGCCCGAGCGAACGGTCCCCTTGGCCCGGCGCACCTCGAGCGGAGTCGACGGCTCGTCCGATCCGTCCCTGGATGCAGGAGCGGCGGTCGCCCGTACGGCTCCCCCACAGCGCTTGCACATGAAGCTCTTGTTCCGATCGGAGACCCGGTAGGTCTTGCCGCACTTGGTGCAGGCGGCGGGGGCTGCTCCGGAGTCCATCCCGCCAGTTTCGCCCATCCGCTACTCCGGCGCCATGGAAACGCGGACCTTCGTGAGCTCGCCGGCTCGAACGCGCACGGATTGCCGCTCGTCCCTGTAGCCCGGGGCACGCACCTCGAGCTCGTAGTGGCCGGGCTCCAGCGGCTTCTGCAGGATACCCCGGTCCCCGAAGTCGAGGCTGCGCTTGAGGGAGTAGCCCTTCTCGACCTCCAGTCGCCAGGAAACCTCCTGCCACTCTTCCGTCCCGCGACGGACCCAGACCTTGGCCTTGGTGCCTGCGTCCCCTTCTTCCGCACCCTCGAGCCGGAGCTCCACTCGGCCTCCGGCCCGTGCCTGCAGCGTGGCGCTCGCCTCCTGGCCTGCCTGGACGACGACCGGCAAGGGCAGCTCGCTCTCCAGGTAGTCGGACAGCTGGGCAGGGCCGGCAATCCCCGGACGGATCACGAGGCGGTAGCGGCCTTCCACGAGTCCCTCGATGCGCTCCCCGGACGACAGGCTGTGGGTACTGATCCAATCACCTCCCACGCCTGCGTAGAGCTCCACCAGGTTAGGACTCACCTCGCGACCCGCCGAGTCGCGTACGTGGACGACCAGGCTTCCCGAGCGAGAAACCTGCCCGATGACCACGACCCGCTCGGGGGACATCTCGTGCGGCCCGATCGAGATCTCGGCTTCCCCCCGTCTCTTGCCCATCGGGTTCTCCACCCGAACCAGGTAGTCCCCGGGGGGGTCGATCCAGAGCCTGAAGGTCGATCTCTCCGCCACGTTCAGGATCTGCACGACCTGCTCGAACGGAAACTCGGGATTGCCGGTCCGCTGGTACAGGCGAAAGTCGCTCACCGAACTGGGTCTTCCGTTCGGATCTTGAATGTGGACCGTCAGGCGCCGGGAGGCCAGCTGGATGACGACATCGAGGTTGTCGGTGTCGTAGAAGACCTGCCCGGGCCCGGACAGACCGGAGGGGCCGGCGAAGCGATAGGTGCCCACGGCCAGGCCCTCGACACGAAAGTGGCCGGCCGAATCGCTGCTCACCAGGGCGCGCTGAATCCCCTTGGCACTGTCGGTGCCACCCTCCGCCGCGACCAGCGTCATGGTGAGCGGCACGTCGCCCGCCGGCGTCCCGTCCCGGAACACGGTCCGGCCCGCCAGCACCCCCGACCCCCACAGGATCACCTGTCCCAGGTCCAACGAGTCCTCGGACACGGCGAACGTCTGCTCGAGCGCCCGGCCGACCCCCTGCGCCTCGGCACGGCAGACGTAGGTCCCTGGCTCGGGGATCTCGATCTCGAACTTCCCCTCGGCATCGGTCGTGTCCCATTGCCCCCAGGACCCGGACGACAGGTGCACCTCGGCGCGGGCAACCGGCAGCCCCGAGGGGCGCACGGTCACTCCGGTCACGCGCCAGGCTCCGAGCTCCGAATCTCCACTCACCTCCTCGACCACGGGAGCCAGGTTCAAGCGGCTTCCCGTTGTCCCCCCTTTCTCCACGACCTCGGGCCGAGCCTCTGCCCTCTCCGCGGGACCGTTCTCTTCCGGCGTCACCGGCAGCAGCGCGCGGTTGCCCTCGGTCGGGGCCAGGAGCATCCACGCCAGCCCGAGCACGAGAGCCGCCGCCGCAAACCCCAGGACCTTCATCGTCGAGACCGGGAGCCCGCAACGGCTCCCGTGCGCTCCGTCTCGTCGGGGGGCCACGGCAGGAAGCAGATCTCGCCAGGCTCGGCGACGAGCAGGGCCGGACGCGTCGGGAGCGGGGCGGGATTCCCCATGGCCCCAGCCTAACGAACTTCGCGTAGTTTGACCTCGCAGCGGTTCTTGGCGGCGAGCGAGGCCGCTTCGAGCACGAGCTGGGTCTCGTAGGCGTCGGCAAAATCCGCCAGGGGGACCTCGGGCTTCCTGCCGGACACCGATCGCACGACGTCCGCGAAGTGGTTCGTGAAGCCGTGCTCGTAGCCGAGGACGTGGGCGTCGGGCCACCAGTTCGCGGCGTAGGGATGGT
>JAUIEE010000055.1 GCA_030428965.1 bacterium
TGGCCGTTTGCTTCCGGGCTAGAGGTCCGTCCGCGCCTCCGGACGGCCTGAGGTCGAGGCGAAGAGCAGCCCCCCCAGCACGGCTCCCCCCAGCGCCAGCAGGGCCCCCGGACCCTCCCCGTCCGGATTCAGGGCCAGCAAGCCGTTGTAGCTCGTGTGCAGCGCCACGGCGGGCCAGATGGAGCGGGCGCGCCAGGCCACCGCGGACAGGACGGCTCCGATCCAGGCGGTGGGCAGGAAGCGGTAGATCGAGGCGTGGACGGCGCCGAACAGGAGCGCCTGCCAGCCCACGGTCCGTGCCCAGGAGAGGTCCTTGCGCAGGCCGCCCTGGATCGCACCGCGGAACAGGAGTTCTTCCATGAGTCCCGGAGAGACGGCCAGGAGCAGGAAGGCCGGAACCGGGCCCAGCTCGGTGAGCGCCTCCGGCAGCGCCAGCTCGGGCATGGGCAGGAAGCGTTCCTGGAGCGCGAACAGGTGGCGGTTGGTGAAGGCCAGGGCCGGGGCGAGGCTGATGCCGCCCAGCACGTGGGTCCAGCGCGGGACGCCCAGGGCGAGACTCCGGGCGAGAGGCTCGCCGCGCGCTACCGAGCGTGCGGTCCAGAGCGCGCACAGGGGGACGACCCCGTAGAGCGTCAACAAGAGGCCCGGTATGGGCGCCGCTGCCTGGAGCCGGCCGCCGAGGACGTAGACGGCCAGGATGCTGATGGCGCCCCAGGCGATGGCCCGGCGCGACGCTTGCCGGCGCGCCCCGGCCTCCGGACCGACCTCGCGCGTGGCCAGGTGGCGCTCGGCGTCCAGGGTCTTCGAGAGCTGGGAGAGGGCCACGAGAGCCCAGAAGGAAGAAGCGGCGAGCATGACGACCGCGGGCAGGGGCGAGAGCCGTCCCTGCAGGGCTGCGCGCAGCGCCAGGGCCGGCCCGGTGATCGGTACGGCGGCCAGGACCCCGTCCAGCTGGGCCTGGTCCACCATGGAGAACGACGAGAGGGCCACCGAGACGAGCACGATGGGCAGCACGTAGTTCTGGCCTTCGCGGAAGCTGCGAGCGCGGGCCGAAACCAGGCAGAACACGGCCGCGATCAGGATCGAGGTCGGCAGGAACAGGACGAGACCCAGAGCGGCTCTCCCCAGTTGCGGGGAGGCCTGGGCGTCCCCCAGGTTCGGAAGCTCCCCCAGACCGAGGGAGACGCACACGAGAAAGCTCACCGTGTTTCCGACCAGGGCGAACAGGGCGGTCAACAGGACCGAGAGGAACTTGCCGAGGGCGATCGAGTTGGCGGGGACCGGCTGAACGAAGAGAGTCTCGAGCGTGCCGCTCTCCCTCTCGCCAGCGAAGGCGTCCAGGGCGGCGAAGGAAGCTCCGGAGACGAGCATCAGGATGGCCAGGAGAGGCAAGAGCTTGCCGAGGGCTCGGCCGGCGGTGTCCTCCTCCGAGGCCACGTCCTCGGGCTCGATCTCGAGCTCGGCCGCAGGGTCGCTCCCCGTGACGGCCAGCATGGCCTCGTCGCGCATCTCCGCGCGGATGCGCTCGAGCACCTCCGCCGTACGCCGCTGAGCCTCGTTCGAGAGCGTGTCTCCGCGGTCGAACACGAGCACCGCGCGCAACGGATCCTTCTCGGTCCAAAGGTAGAGGTCCTGGTCCGTTCCGACCCAGCTCTCGGCTTCGGTGCGGGAGAGGCGTTCGCGCAGCGCCGTGACCTGGCCCGAGTCCAGTCGGGTGAGCTCGGCCGCGAAGCTTCCCTCCCGCAGCGCGGCTTCGATCCTGTCCTGGGCTTCGAGGGGCAGATCCTCGAGCTGGTAAGAGAGCGTGATCTGTTTCTCCTGAAGCGACTCCTCGACCGAGGACTCGAGCTTCTCCGTTCCCAGGAACAGGAGCGGATACAGCGCCATCGGAAGCACCACGGCCATGAAGAGCGCCTTGCGGTCCCGCAGCAGGCGCCGCATCTCCGTGCGGAAGACGGCCGACAGGGCCGAGTTCAACGGGCTCCCTCGGCGATCAGGGTGCGGAAGATCTCGTCGAGGTACTCCCGGCCGGTCTGTTCCCGCAGTTCCTGGAGCGTGCCCGAGGCGAACAGCGAGCCGCTGTAGATGACGCCGATACGGTCGCACAGACGTTCGGCCTCCGAGAGGATGTGAGTGCTGAAGAGAATGCAGCGCCCCTGGTCCTTGCGCGAAGCGATGAAGTCGATCATGTCGCTCGTCGCCAGGATGTCCAAGCCGGTCGTGGGTTCGTCCAGGATCAGGACGGGGGGGTCGTGCAGCACGGCCCGGGCGATGGAGATGCGCTGCTTCTGTCCGCTGGAGAGGCTCTCGCAGCGCTGGTCGATGAACTTGTGTAGGTCGAAGGCCTCGATCAGTTCTTCGACGCGTTTCTCGCGCGTCTCCCGGGAGAGCCCGTGCAGCTCACCGAAGTAGGAGAGCGTCTCCCGAGCTGTGAGGCGCGCATACAGGCCCGTGGAGGCGGACAGGAAGCCGATGCGGCGGCGAACCTCGAGCGGATCCCGGGTCACTTCGATGCCATCGACGTAGGCCGCGCCTGAGGTCGGCGCGAGGATCGTGGCCAGCATGCGCAGCGTAGTGGTCTTTCCCGCCCCGTTCGGGCCCAGGAGTCCGTAGATCTCTCCGGGTAGGCAGGAGAGATTCATGGAATGGACGGCTTCAACCGTGCCGCGGCCCGGGTCCGCGAAGGTCTTGGCGAGATCGTGGGTGACGATGCCGCCGGGGCGCGGGTCTTGTTGGGGAAGCATGGCGCTCTAGTCCGGGGTCCGGGTGGTCCGCATGAGGGAGAGCCAGCGCCGGCCCCGGGCCTGCCCCGTCTGGAGGCTCTCCCGGGAGGTGAGGCGCAGGGCCAGGTAGATGGCCAAGGCGGCGTAGAGGAGCTGGGAGACGAAGGCCAGGGCCAGGTGCAGGAGGTTGGCGGATTCGCTGGCGGAGGTCTGCAGGATGGCCTTGAAGGCCAGTACGGTCTGGACGACCGGCAAGAGGGCCAGGCCCGCGTTCAGCTCGATGCCGGGCAGCACGCCGACCATGGCTGGGAACAGGAAGAGCATCTGCACCGTGCCGAGCAGGGACTGGCCCTGCTTGAACGTGTCCGCCAGGGAAGAGACGGCGAACAGGACGGCGCTCATGGAGAAGAGGAAGACCAGGCCCAGGGGCAACACGCGCAGGAAGGCTCCCCAGGGGATCTCGATCGCGACGGCGTCGGCTCCGGGCATGGAGGCGAGCAGGTGTTCGGCGGCCAGGGCCATGCCCCCGAGGTTCAGGCCGGTGGCGACGAAGGACGCCGTGGCGATGGCCAGGACCTTGCCCAGGTAGATGCCGGTGCGGGGTACGGGCAAGAGGAGCGTGGTCTCGGCCGTGTGCCGCTCCTTCTCCCCTGCGGTGGCGTCGACCGCGGGGTAGAAGGCGCCGAGGATGCCCATGAACACGAACATCATCGGCAAGAGGAAGGACAGGAGGTAGCCCCCCAGCCCTTCCTGGCTGCCCACGTCCCGCTCCTCCACGGCATAGGGGCTCAGCTCGTCCCATGGCCTGCCCATGGCATCGACCTCCTGTTCCCGGATCCGTTGGGCCAGGTCCCCCAGGCGTTCGCTCACCCTGCGGCGGGCCAGGGTCGAGTCGCTGCGCGTGCTGTCGTGGAACAGCTGGGTCGGTTGGCCCTCGCCCGCGAACAGGAGCAAGGCATCGAGCTCCTGTTCCTCCGAACGGATCCGGCCCCGTGCCCTTTTCGCGTCCCAGGAGCCCACCAGCGTTTCGATCTCGATCGGGCCGGGGTGGCGCCCATCGCGCTCGTCCTCGAGGGCTCGGGCGATGCGCGGCCACTCGACTCGCCGTGCCTCGCCGGCCACGCCGACACGTACGGTCGTGGCCCCGTCGCGCCCCTGCAGGAACGCGTACCCCTGGAGCATGATCCAGAAGATGGCGGGGTAGAGGGCCAGAGGCAGGAGGACGGCGTAGATCAGCGTTTGTCGATCGCGCAGGGAGGTGCGCAGCTCCTTGGCCGCTACGGAGAGAGCCGTCGAGAAGAGGCTCACGGGGCGAGCGGCGAGGCCTGCCAGGTCCCGAAGTGATCCGCTTCTCCGTCCGTCACCGCGACGATGTCCTCGATGCGAATGCCGAAGCGGCCCGGCAGGTAGATCCCCGGCTCGTCGCTGAAGGTCATGCCTGGCGCCAGGACCAGATCGTTGCCCCCGTCGAGGTAGGGCTCTTCGTGGACCTGCATACCGATCCCGTGACCGAGCCGGTGCCCGAAAGCCGTGTAACCCTGGCCGAAGCCGGCCGCCTCGATCACGCCGCGGGCGGCGCGGTCCACCTCCCTGCAGGGCGTTCCCGCGCGCAGGGTGGCAAAAGCCTTCTTCTGGGCGTCGCGCACCGTGTTCCACCCGCGTTCGATCTCGGCCGAGGGCTGCCCGTCGAAGACCCAGGTGCGGGTGTTGTCGCTCTGGTAGCCGTGCAGGGACCCGCCTGTGTCGACCAGGACGAGGTCGCCCGGGTTCAGCGAGCGTCCGGTCGGGGAACCGTGGGGATAGGCTGCGTCCGGGCCGATCAGGGGCAAGACCCAGATGTTCTCGAGCCCCAGCTGCTCCTGGGCCCGGCGCATCAGCGTGCCCAGCTGCATGTCGCTCAGGCCGGGGCGTAGGGCCGGGGCGACGGCGCGCAGGGCCTGTTGCGTGAGCTCGTTGGCACGGCGCAGGAGGGCCAGCTCGTGCTCGTCCTTGCGTCCGCGCAGCTCGCGCACGATCGGCGTCCCCGAAACGCTCAGCGCTTTCCCGAAGGCCTCTTCCAATCGCTCGACGATGAACAGGCGTGTCTCGGGCTCCACGGCGAGGCGTTCGACGCGCCGCTCCTTCAGGAGAGCCGCCAGAGGTCGGTAGGGATACTCGTGCTCGTCCCATCCGAGGATGGAACCGGCATCGGGAGCCGCACCGAAGGCCGCTTCGATCTTCTGCTCCGCCCGGGAGACCTCGAAGGACGGGGCGATCCAGGAGCAGGAGCCGTCGGCGAACACGACCAGGCCGAACAGGCGCTCGGAACGTCCCCAGGACACGCCGGAGAGGTACTCCATCGTGGCGCTGGGTTCGGTCAAGAGGGCATCGATGCCCGCTTCCTGGAGCAGGGAGCCGAGCCGTCGTCGTCGCCGGGAGCGCTCCTCGCTCGAGATCGGGGAGAGTTCCTGGCGCTGGGACCGGAGGCCGGGCTCGAGTTCGGCCCAGATCGATTCGAGCAGGTCGGAGGATTCGGTTTCCATGGTGACGGACGAGGAGCGGCAGCCCAGGGAGCTCCACAGGGCCAACCCCGCACCCAGGCCGAGGACTTGACGTCGGTCCGGGGCGCTTCGATGGGGCCTGGCGGAGTTTCTTCCCATCGTTCAGGGAGTCTGGCGTGCGCGGCTGAGGTGAAGGGCGTTCAGGATCACGCCCAGGTGGGTGTAGGCCTGGGGGTGGTTGCCCAGAGCCCGGTCGCTTTCGGGATCGTATTCTTCCGCCAGACAGCCCGTTGCGCCAGCGAGCCCGACCAGATCCTGGAACAGGTGTTCGGCCTCGTCGATCCGGCCGACGAGGATCAGCGCGTCGACCAGCCACGAGGTGCACAGGTTGAAGCCGCCTTCCTTTCCGGGCAGCCCGTCGTCGTTCAGGTAGCGATACACCGTGGACTCACGCCCGAGCTCCCTCTGGACCGCTTCGACCGTACGGGCGAAGCGCTCGTCCCCCGGAGCGTGCATTCCGGCCAGCCCGACCCACAGGATGGCCGCGTCCAGGTCCTCGCTTCCGTAGGCCGCGGTGTAGGTTCCCTTCTGCTCGTTCCAGGCCTGCTCGATCACTTCGGTGCGGATGGTCTCGGCCAGCTCGATCCATGCCTGCCGCACTTCGCCGTGGAAGCGCTCCGAGACGTAGGCCGCCCGCTCGAGGGTCAGCCAGCACATCACCTTGGTGTAGGTGTGGTGGCGGGGCTTGGCGCGAATCTCCCAGATGCCGTGGTCCGCATCCATCCAGCGAGCCCGGACGGCCTGGGTCATCTTCTCGAGCAGGTTCCAGTGGGCGAGGGAGAGGGGAGCTCCGGCTTCGTACAAGAGGGCGATCAGCCTGGCGATCGGTCCGAAGACATCGAGCTGGATCTGCTGGGAGGCCGCGTTGCCGACGCGCACCGGACGGCTTCCCCCGTAGCCCGAGAGCTCGGTGATCTCCGCTTCCGGCCCGAGCTCGGCACCGGTGACCGTGTAGAGCGGGTGCAGGCGATCGGGTTCGGGGGTGCGTTCGAGGATCGCGAGCACCCAGTCGAGAAAGGCCATCGCCTCGCGCACGCTGCCGAGTCGTACGAGGGCCTCCGCGGAGAGGGCCCCGTCCCTGAGCCAGCAGTAGCGGTAGTCCCAGTTGCGAATGCCCCCCAGATGCTCGGGCAGGCTGGTGGTGGCGGCCGCGGCGATGGCTCCGGTCGGGCCCTGGCAGAGGCCGCGCAGAACCACGGCGCTGTGGCGCACGAGGTCCGGCGCGACGCTCGGAAGTCGCAGGGACTCGGACCACGACCTCCAGAACTCACGCGTGCGGCGTTCGCGATCGTGGGCCGCGAGGGGGCTCTGGGAGAGATCGGTCGTGCCGAAGCGCAGCTCGAGCACGAGGGGACGCTGCCCGAGGTCCACCTTGGCACGGGCCGTCTGGTGCGCGCCCTCGGTGACGATCTGCCACTCGACGCCTTCGGAGCGCAAGACGATGCCGTCCACGCCGCCCACGACCTTGAGACCTTCGGGGAGCTGGACGATCTCGGTCTCGATCCGCCCGAAGTCGAGCCGAGGTGCGAACTCGATCTCGCATTCCCCGCTGCCCTCGATCACGCGCACGAGGTCGGTTCGCCCGGCCCGCTGGGTCGGCCGGCCCAGGGAGCAGTCGAGGAAATCGGTCACCGAGAAGCGCTTGAAGCGCGATCGCAGCACCAAGCTGCCCTCGACGTAGCTCTGACGCAGGGGCGCGGAACCGTCCGAGGCCCGAACGCCGAAGGCGCCCGCATTGCTGCCGAGCAGCTCGGCGAAGAGGGCGGAGGAGTCGATGCGGGGCGCGCAGAACCAGGTGACCCGCGCCCGCGGGTCCAGGAGAGCGACCGTGCGCAGATCGGAGAGCATGGAATGCTCCTCGATCGGTGTGGCCTGGGCTCCCGCGAACCATTCCTGACGAGCCTCGGCCAGACCAGCCAGGAGGCGGGCCACCTCGATCGGTCCATCCAGGCGAAACGGTGCCCGGGTTTCACCCGGACCGATCTTGAGGCCCAGGTCGGGACCCGACAGGACCCCGAAGGCGTCTTCATCGGTCACGTCGTCGCCCAGGAAGATCGTGGCCGTGGCACCGAAGCGTTGCCGCAGGGTCTCGACGGCCTGACCCTTGTCCGTGCGCACGACCGACAGCTCGATCACCTTCTTGCCCGTGCGGGTTTCGATTCCTGGGGCTTTGGCCGGTCCGTCGAGCACGGCCTGGACGGCCTTTTCCGCTTCCTCCCGGGAGGCGTTGCGGTAGTGGAACGCGACGCTGGCGGGCTTGGTCTCGATCGAGAGGCCGGACAGGCCCTCGGCGATCGTGGCCAGCTGCCGTTCGATCTCTTCCCGCAGCTCCCGCGCGCCTTGCGAGAGGTTCTCGGCGAAACCCGGATCGAACTCGCTGCCGTGGCTGCCGACGAGGTGCACGCTCTCGGGGGCCTCGGAGAGTTGCGCCAGGTCGCTCAGGCTACGGCCCGAGATGATGGCGACCTCCGTGCAAGGCAGGGCCGCCAGGGCGCGCAGGGCGACCATGCTCTCCCGGTGGGGAACGGCCTGGGTCGGATCGCCCACGATCGGAGCCAGGGTGCCGTCGTAGTCGGTCGCCACCAGGAGGACCGGGGCGTGGGCCAGGGCCTCGAGTCGCCGCTGGAGTTCGCTCATGAGAACAGGGCCCCCAGGAAGGAATCCGCCCAGAGATGGACGTCGTTGCGCTCGACCACCCGGCGCAGGGCTCCCATGCGCCGATGGACTTCTTCGGGGGGCATGGCGAGGGCTTCCTGCATGGCCGTGGCCGTGCCGTCGATGTCGTGCGGGTTCACGAGGACAGCCTCGGTCAGCTCGTTGGCGGCTCCGGCGAACTCCGAGAGCACCAGGACGCCGTCCCCGTTCGCGCGCGTGGCGACGTACTCCTTCGAGACCAGGTTCATGCCGTCCCGCAGGGGGGTGACGACCATCACGTCAGCGGCGAGGTAGTGGGCCACGAGCTCCTCGAAGGGCAGGCTACGGTACAGGTAGCGCACGGGCACGTGCTCGGCCGTTCCCCAGGTTCCGTTGATGTGGCCGACCTGCTGCTCGATGCGCGTGCGAATGTCGAGGTACTGGGGCACCAGCTCGCGACTGGGAACGGCGATCTGAAGGAACGTCACCGTTTGCGCTCCGTCTTCCAGCCGCTCCAGCAGCGTTTCGAAGGCGCGCAGCCTGTGGATGATGCCCTTGGTGTAGTCCAGGCGGTCCACCCCGAGGATCAGGCGTCGCTCGGGCCCCAGGCCCTGCTTGATGCTCTCGGCCAGCCGCGCGGTCTCGGGTTTGGCGGCCTGGGCCGAGATCTGGGCCGTGTCGATCGAGATGGGGAAGGTGTCGATGCGCACCCGGCGCCCCTCGAAGTCCATCAGGCTGCCCGTTCCACGGGCGCTCGAGAAGCGGCGGGCGGCGATCTCGAAGTTGCGCGCACAGTTCTTCGTCTGAAAGCCGATCAGGTCGGCTCCCAGGAGGCCTTCGAGGATCGAGCGTCGCCAGGGAAGCTGGGCGAACAGCTCCACCGGCGGAAAGGGGATGTGCATGAAGAACCCGATGCGCGTGTCCGGGCACAGCGTCCGCAGGAGGCTCGGAACGAGCTGCAGGTGATAGTCGTGGACCCAGGCCACGTCTCCCGGTTGGAGCACCTCCGCCGCGGCGCGGGCGAAGCGTTCGTTGACCAGGGTGTAGGGCTTCCACCAGTGACGGTGGAACTCGGGCCAGCGCACGGCGTCGTGGTACAGCGGCCACAGGGTGCTGTTCGAGAAGCCCTGGTAGAAGCTGTCGATCTCCTCCTGGCACAGCCCGACCGGGCACAGGAACAGGCCTTCGTGCACGAAGCTGGGGGGCGGCGGCCCTTCGGTTCCCGGCCAGCCGACCCAGGATCCGTCCCGCTCTCGCACGATGGGCGCCAGGGCGCTGACCAGGCCCCCGGGGCTCGTCTTCCACTCCTTGCCCGCTTTCCCCGCCACCTGGGCGACGGGGAGGCGGTTGGCGACGACCACGATCCGGGCTCGATCGGGGGATGGGTTCATGGGCTCCCGGTGGAGGGGACTGGGACCCCGGGAAGGAGCCAAGGGTAGCGTAGGAGGCCCTCCGGTTCAGCCTTCGGAATAGGACTCAAGCTCCCCCCAGGGGCCCGGCCGAACAAGGTGGCATGGAGTCCACCCTCGAGCCCAAGCCCGTCGAAAGTGCGGTCATCCTCGACGATTCGGCCGACGTCGAGGCATGCCAGCCGCAGCGCGCGCGTCCCGCCCGCATGCTCATGGACGGAGCCCGGGTAGGCTTCTTTTCCCTCTTCTTCTACGCCCTGTTCTTCAACCTCTCCGTGGTGCGAGGCAGCTCGATGTCCCCCGGCATTCAGGACGGGGATCGGATCCTGGTCGAGCCCTGGAGCTACGAGGTGGGGGACGTTCGCCGGGGCGACGTGGTCGTGCTGCGCTACCCCCTCGATCCCCGCATCGACTACATCAAGCGCGTCATCGGCCTTCCGGGGGACCGCATCACCCTGGCCGACGGGCACGTCTGGGTGAACGGGGAACTCCTGAGGGAACCCTACGTGGAGGACATCGATCGGGAGTCCTACCTCTCGATGGAGGTGGAGGGCGACAGCTGCTTCGTCCTGGGGGACAACCGGGTGCGTTCGTCCGACAGCCGTGAGTTCGGGGTGGTGCCCCTCGACTACCTGCGCGGTCGGGTCGACCTGCGCGTCTGGCCGTTCTCCCGGATCGGCTGGATCGACTGAGGTCCCAGGCGCTACCCTCTGCCCATGGTGGAGGGATCCCGAGCGCCGGTAGCCCTGGTGACCGGCAGTGCCCGTGGCCTGGGCCTCGGCGTGGCCCGGGCCTTGGCCCAGCGCGGCGACCGCGTGCACGTCGTGTGGCGTTCTTCGGCCAGCTCGGCGGAGCGCCTCGAGCGCGAGTTTCCCGGCCGCGTGCACCGGGCGGACCTCGAGGACTCCACGGAGGTCGGTCGCCTCGTGCAGGAGGTCCTTCGACAGGACGGACGCATCGATCACGTGGTGCATGCCGTCGGGGAGTACGTTTCCGGCCCCCTGAGCGAGGCCTCCTCGCACGATCTGCGCCGCATGCTGGCCAGCAACACGGAGACCGCCTTCGTCCTGTTCGAACACGTACGCGCCGCCCTGAGGGAGAGCCGCGGCCGGGCCGTCTTCTTCGGCTGCAGCGGCTTGGCGGGCTTCCGGGCGCGCAAGACGACCGCGGTCTACGCGGCCGCCAAGAGTGCCCTGTTCGTGCTGGTGCGCAGCTGGGCCCTCGAGGAGGCTCCGCACGGGGTCACGGTCAACCTGCTTTCCCCCGGGCACGTGCCCCACGAGGACGCGCACCCCGATACGCTGGACCCCGAGCGCCTGGCGGCCATTCCGGCCGGTCGCCCCGGGCGTCCCGAGGACATCGCGGGGGCGGTGGCCTGGCTGTGTTCCCCCGAGGCCGCCTACACCACGGGCATCGATCTGGCCGTCACCGGCGGCTGGATGCTCTGAGCTTTCTCGACGATTCGCGCGCAACGCGCCGCTTCCCCTGGACGAATCCCCATGAGCCGTTTTGCCTCCTTCGATCCTTCCAGCGGCGAGAAACTGGCCGACGTCGAGCGCAGCTCCCCCGAGCAGGTGCGCGATGCGGTCGCGCGGGCTCGCGAGGCCCAGGGCGCGTGGGGCGAGACGCCGTTCGAACAGCGGGCCGACGTCCTGATCGAACTGGGGGAGAACATCCTGGCCCGGGAGGAGGAGCTGGCCACCTGGGTGACCCAGGAGATGGGCAAGCTCCTGGGCGAAGCGCGGCGCGAAGTACGCCTGGCGGCGCGCTCGATCCGCCCCGCCATGGAGGAGGTCGAGCGAGCCCTGGCTCCCGAGGTGCTGCAAGGCTCCGACTGCGAGACGCGGGTCGAGCGAGAGCCCCTGGGCGTCGTGGCGGCCATCACCCCCTGGAACTACCCGGTCCTGATGCCCTGCGAGATCCTCGTGCCTGCCCTGGCCACCGGCAACGCGGTGGTCTTCAAGCCGAGCGAGCACGTGCCCCTCACGGGTGCCTTCCTGGCCGAGCTGTTCCAGGAAGTCCTACCCTCCTCGGTGCTGGAGCTCGTGCAGGGCGAGGGAGAGGTCGGCGCCGCGCTGGTCGAGGAAGACGTGGACATGGTCGGCTTCGTGGGGAGCCGCGACACGGGCAAGAAGATCATGGAGGCGGCCAGCGGAGGCCTGAAGCGGTTGGTGCTGGAGCTCGGCGGGAAGGACCCTCTGGTCGTGATGGGGGATGCCGACCTCGAGGCGGCGGCCGACTGCGTCGTGACCCATGCGCTGCGAAACACCGGCCAGGTGTGCTGCAGCGTCGAGAGGGTCTTCGTCGACGAGGAGGTCTCCGAGCGATTCCAGGAGCTGGTGCTGCAGCGAGCGCGGGACTGGAAGCACGGCAGCGGCTTCGCCGAGGGGGTCCACATGGGGCCCCTGGTGAGTGAAGAACAGCGGCGCAAGGTCGTCGAGCAGGTGGACCAGGCCGTGGCCCAGGGAGCCGAGCTGCTCCTGGGCGGTTCGCAGCCGGACGGACCCGGCTGGTTCTATCCGGCGACGGTGCTCGCCAACGTGACCGCGGAGCAGGACATCTTCCACCGCGAGACCTTCGGCCCCGTCATTTGCCTGACCCGCTTCGACGGACGGGAAGAAGAAGCCGTGAGGCTCGCCAACGACACCCCCTACGGACTCGGGGCCAACGTCTTCACCCAGGACCTCGACCGGGGCCGACGCATGGCGCGCCGGATCCGCTCGGGACAGGTCGGGATCAACCGGTACCTGAACGGAGCTCCCGGGGCGCCCTGGGTCGGAGCGCGTCAGTCCGGCTTCGGCTTCCTGGGAAGCGTCGACGGACACCGTCAGTTCACCATCCCCAAGTCGATCTGCTACCCGCTCGCCTAGGAGACGGGGGCGGAGATCGTGTGCCGGCGGCGCGACCCGGGCGCTGCACCGATCTCAGGGGAGCGTGGAGTCCAGGGCCAGGAGGGCGTAGGCGCTGGCCAGGACCGGGTTGCCTTCGTACCAGCGGGAGGCGTTGGTGTTCAGCCAGGATCCGTCCTGGCGCTGCATGGCGGTGAGCCGGCCGGCCAGCTCGCTGCGCCAGGCATGGGCTCTCCCACCCGCATCCACGACGGTGTCGCTTCCGTAGAGGTCGAGCGACCGGGCCATGGTGTAGAAGTAGTAGAACAGTCCCTGGTACGCGGCGCGCGGATCGTCCGAAGCCTCGAAGCCGGGGTTGACGTCCAGCGTGTAGTTCGCGGAGATCCACTTCCAGACCGCCTCGACCCGCGGGTCCTCTTTCGGGAGACCGGCGAACAGGTAGCCCTTGAGCAGGGCGTAGGTCATCGATCCGTAGGAGCGCGGAACGCGCTTGCCGTCCGCAAGCTCGACGAAGCCCGCCTTGGAATCGCCGGGCGCGTAGCCGGCTCCGCCGTCGTCCCCGCTCGCGATGGTCTTGCCGTCGGCCTCGAGCACGAGGTCGTTGCTCTCGGAGCGGTTCTGGCAGCGCTGCAGGAACACGAGAGCCTTCCGGAAGGTCTCGTCGCCCTGCTCGAGTCCCGAGGCCGAGAGGGCTTCGAGCGCCATCTGCATGTTGGAGAGATCGGGGCGTTCGTCACCCCCGTAGCCCACGCCGCCGTAGAAGCGGTCGCCACGGCCATAACCCTCTCCCTCATCGGCCTGCAAGCCCTGCAGGAAGCCGCGCGCCCGTTTTATGACCGCAGCGTCTTGTTCGCGGCCGGCGGCCACGAGGGCCAGGACCGAGGCGGAGGTCACGTAGTTGGCCAGCTGTCCGGCGTGGATGGAGCCGTCCGGTTTCTGAAGGGCGACGAGGCCGTCCAGGGCGCGATCGATGGCCGCCTGGATGTCTGCGGGACGCGGCTCGGGCAGGGTCAAGAGCGCTCCGGTGACCATGGCCGTGATGCCCGGGTCCACGCGTCCCTCGAAGCCCCAGCCCCCATCCTGGATCTGGCCGAAGAGGAAGCGGGCGCCCCGTTGCCGGGCCGCCTCGATGCTCTCGGCCTCGGCGGGGCTGAACGCCGGCAGCGGCACCGCGTCGGACGGCTCGCGGGCCGGCTTGCGCGAGGCGAGCTCCCGCTGGATGCGGGACAGCTCGAAGACCTGCCATGCGGTTTCCCGGATGCGCGCCTCCCCCTGGCCCCAGTAGCCTTCTTCGCTGCGCTCGACGAGGGAGCCGGCGGCCAGGTCCTGCAGGGCATCGGTCGAGAGATCGCCGAAGGCCGGCAGAGCGGGCCGCCCCTCCTTCGACCCCAGGAAGGCGCGCGCCCGAACCAGAGCTTCCCTGGCGCCGGGATCACCGAGCTTCTCGAGGGCGAGCACGGCGTAGGACGTCTGGGCCACGGCCTGGTCCTGTTCGCTGTCGATCGCGGCGAAAGCCCCATCGGAGCGCTGGGCGCCGAGCAGGTAGGACGCGGCCCGGGAGACGAAGGGACCGTCGGCGTGACGGTAGGCCCGCGGGCTCTCCGCGTAGGAGATCAAGACCTGGGCTGTGGAGAGCAGGTCCCCGTAGCTACCATCCTCGGACTGCTGGGCGCGCAGCCACCGCAGGGACTGGTCGATGGTGCTCTCGAGGGAGGAGCTGGTGGGAACGCTCTGACCCTGGGCGGTCAGGCTGAGGCAGGTCAGGAAAGCCAGGAGCAAAGAGCGGTACTTCATGCGCAGCGCGGAGGTGGACAGGGGGCGAGGAATGGGTCCAACGCACGGTTCGACCGCAGGTTCACGTCCGGCGGCCCGGGCCCGAGGGAAGAAGCATGAACTCCCCCGCAGCTGATTCAAGGGGCCTTCGCCCCGGCCCGGATTCGGGCGGGCGGCTGACGGCGATCTTCTCCAAGCGCCCGAGGCCGGGGGCCGTCAAGACCCGGCTGTGCCCTCCGCTGAGCCCCGTGCAGGCCAGTCGCCTGGCCGAAGGCATGCTGGAGGACGTCGTGGCCAGGTGTTCGAAGCGTGTCAGCTTTCGCACGGTTCTGGTTTCCGCTCCCGCCGAGGACCTCGACTGGTTTCGCAGCCGGTTTGCGGACGTGGCCCACGTTTCCCAGCAGGGGGAGGGGCTGGGGGCCCGGCTGGCCCGCTTCTTCGGGCAAGCCCTGGGAGCCGACGAGAATCGCAGCGTGGTCGTGGTCGGCAGCGATCAGCCCATGGTGTCGACCGAGACGATGGTCGAGGCCCACCGGCGCTTGGAGAAAGGGGCCGATCTCGTCCTGGGGCCCGATGCGGGGGGCGGCTACTACCTGGTCGGCCTCCGTGAGCCCCGGGACTGGCTGTTCACCCAGGTCCGAATGTCGAGCGACTCCATGTACGACGAGACCCTCGAGTTGGCCCGGGGGAGGGGGCTCGCGGTCGAGTCCTTGTCTCGAGGTTACGATGTGGACGTAGGAGAGGACCTGGAACGCCTCCGTGCGGATCTCGACGCGTGGCGGCGCGCCGGCGGCGAGACCCAGCCCGAGTTTCCACGGCACACCTACCGCTGCCTGTCCGCACTCGATCCCCCGATGCCATGAACCAAGACGCGAAGAAGTACCGGTTCGTTCCCCTCGAGTTCGAGCGCCTCGACGAGGACGAGATGCTGCACCGCGCCCAGGCCTTTCGCCGCAGCGTGGCGACCCGTCGCAGCGTGCGCAGTTTCTCCGATGCCCCCGTGCCCCGGGAGGTGATCGACGAGTGCATCCGTGCCGCGGGGCTGGCTCCCTCGGGGGCCAACCGGCAGCCCTGGACCTTTGCGGTCATCACCGACCCTGTGCTCAAGGCGAAGGTGCGCGAGGCGGCCGAGAAGGAAGAGCGCGAGCTCTACGAGCATCGCATCAGCGACGAGTGGAGGGCCGACCTCGAGCCCCTCGGCACCGACTGGCACAAGCCCTACCTGGAGACGGCGCCGGCCTTGATCGCCCTCTTCCGTCACTCGTACGACGTGGAAGAAGGGCGCCGCAAGCGCAACTACTACACCCAGGAGTCGGTCGGCATCGCCCTGGGCTTTCTCATCGTGGCTCTGCACGCCGCCGGGCTCGCTACCCTGACGCACACGCCGAGCCCGATGGGCTTCCTGGCGGACATCCTCGATCGGCCCAAGAACGAGAAGGCCTTCGTGCTCCTGCCCGTGGGCTATCCGGCGGACGGGTGTGAGGTTCCGGACATCACCCGCAAGCCGCTGGACGAGATTCGTGTTTGGAGCTGAGCTGGTCTACTTGAGGCGCACGGCCGTTCCGTAGACCAGGATCTCCGCCGCGCCCGAGGCGATCTCGCTGGCCGAGAAGCGCAGCCCCACGATGGCATCGGCCCCTCGCCCCGTGGCCTCGTCGATCATGCGGTCGATGGCCTGTTCCCGGGACTCCGCCAGGAGCTTGGTGTACTCCCGGACCTCGCCGCCGACGACGTTCTTGAACAGGGCGGTGATGTCCTTGCCCAGGTGACGGGCGCGCACGCAGCTGCCGTAGACCAGCCCCAGGTTCTCGGAGATCTTGCGCCCGGGCACTTCCATCAGGGTCATCAGGATCAACGCTTCACCTCGGTGTAGGGGTCGTAGGGGAGAGTCTTCAGCCTGCCGCGCAGGGTGGTCAGGAAGAGCAGGCACACGCCGCTCAAGAGGATCCCGACCAGCACCTTGGGGCCGGTCCCGAGGCTCGAACGGAAGAGCTCGAGGAACAGAAACGCGGAGCCCCCCAGGACTCCGATCGCGATCAGGAACAGTCCCAGGCGGCTCCCGCCCCCGTACAGCAGCTCGCCCTCCAGGCGCTTCCACTCGTGGTCCATCGGCTCCGGTGGGGCGACGCGACGGGCCAGGGTGGCGAGCTTCTTGAGCTCGCTCACCTCGCGGTTGAGGAAGGGTTCGTCGGGCAGTCGGGCTTCGAAGTCACGGCGCGCCTCGTCGGACAGCTCGCCGTCCACGTAGGCCATGGCCAACAGCTCGTCCCGGGTGGGCTCCCGTTCTTGGAGGCTCATCGCTGGTCTCCTCTACGAGTGGGCTCACTGCCTGGCTCAGGGGCTGCGTACTCGCTCAGTGCGTTTTCGAGTTGAGGTAAGAGTCGTTCACGTAGGCGACGGCGCGCGTTGAACAGGCGCGACAGCACGGTTCCTTCCGGAACATCCAGGGCCACCGTGATCTCGCGGTAGGAGAGCTCTTGAAAATGGCGCAGGGTGAGCACCTCGCGGTCCCTGGCCGAGAGTTGGCGGAATCCCTCCCAGAATGCGTTGGCCGCCTCGTCCCTTTCGATCGCCGACGACACCGGTGCGGCGTCGTCCACGATCTCCCAGTCCCCCTCGTCCTCTTCGCGGCCCGCCGACAGCGAGTGCCGC
This sequence comes from bacterium, assembly GCA_030428965.1. GTDB lineage: Bacteria > Planctomycetota > UBA1135 > UBA1135 > JAUIEE01. The sequence goes on from JAUIEE010000055.1 coordinate 16,581, forward strand.
TTGAGGCGTCCCTTCTTGCGCAGGAA
>JAUIEE010000056.1 GCA_030428965.1 bacterium
TGCACGCCTTCCGATCCGGCGCGCGGATTCCCACCAAGGTCGTCAGTCTGCGGGCCGACCGGCCCCAGAACCTGGTGTTGAGCCTCTCCCCCAGCCCCAAGCTCACCGGGCGCGTGACGCGCGACGGTGAACCCGAGGTCGCCGCCCTGGTGAGGCTGCAGGCTCCCGACGAGGTGAAGGCCAGCCTGAACTACTTCCAGCAGCCCTCCTACTACCTGGAGAGCGGAGTGCTGCCCCTCTTGCCCCCGGCCCACCAGGAGACGTTCAGCGACGAGAAGGGAGAGTTCGCCTTCAGCGCCTGGGCCGAGACCAGCGGCGTGCGCTTCCTCGAGGCCCGCAGTGCCGATGGCCTTGCCTGGGCGGGGCGCCTGGTCGACGCGGGAGACGAAACCGTCGAGCTGGCCCTGGAGGAAGTCGATCTGGGGAATTCCACCCTGGCGCTCACCTTCCCCGGACGTTGGCAGGGGCTGCCGATCGAACTCTCCATCAACGGTCGCCGCTTCGACCGCAGCGTCCTTCCGCCCCACGAGCCCCTGGTCGTTTCCGAGCTTCCCTCGGGCCGCTGGAAGCTCAGCGTCGACTGGCACGGCAACCCGATCCGCTCGCCCCAGATCTTCCGGATCGAGGGCCGCTTCGACCAGGACATCGACCTCCCCCAGGAGGCCATCGACGGCCAGGACGAGGAAGCCTGGCGCCGGGCAGGGCGGGAGTTTCCTTACAACTGAGGGGCCACGATCCACGGCCCAGAAGGAGACCGCATGGGGTTGGGCGGTGAGGCCCAACCCCTTTTAGGTTCGGCACGCCCGAGCGAACTAGAAACCCTGGCTGCCTTAGCGAATGCGAGCCGTCCGCTCCCACTCCACCTAGAAGCCAACCATGTGAACGTGCCCGGCGGGGGGAAAGGAGTCGTCGCCGATACTGAAGGCCCTGTTCCTTCCAACTTCGAGACTGTCCACGCCGAACATCGTGCCGCTGCCCCCCCAAGAAGAGACGATCCCGAGCGGGCTGAAGCGGGCGTATGTCAGGTCCGTAGTGTTTCCCAACACAGGGTCATTGGGGCCGGCCGTAGAACGGACGAATACGCCGAGACCGTCCTTGGCAAGCTGGAGGTCGGCAGGAAAAACATCGCGATCAACCATCGGCGGACTCGACAACGGAAAAGAAGCTCTTACCTGCGGAGGATTGAAGGCAATGTCGATCACGTCGATCCATCCCCTGCGGTTCGCAGCGTAATCCGAGCCTATCGTTATGGCGTACTGGCGTAGGCCGCTGTCTCCCGACCCATACAGGACGTCCTCGACGAAGGCTTCGCCGATCACGACGGAGTCGGACACGAACACGTCGCCACTAGGAAGAAACCCACTGTAAGGGTCTCCGTTGCTGGGGCTGACCCACAGTGTCGTTGGCGTCGGGTTTTGAAGATCCGTGATTACCAAGTTCTCGCGCGAGGTCTTGATGACGGCCTTGGTTCCATCAGAGTTGATCTCGAGGTCGTGTGGGCGATTGATGTGGGGAGGTGGGACAACAGGGTCGTCGTACTGCTGAAGAAGCCGGAGGGCCGGAACGGAATTCGGGTCAAGCTCGAAGACTTGGACAACCCAGTTCTCCGTTCCCTGAGTTAGGTTCATTCTATTGCCGATGACCACCGCACGGTCGTTGGTCACTTCCACGGAATCGACTTGCTCACGGTACGTTCGGAAATGGTCGCTGAAGACGGCATAGCTGTCCGCCGGATTTGCGGTTGGGAACCCGCCGGTGATCATGTCGATGAGGCCTACGGCGTGATCACTAGTCACGACGGCCAGAGTGCCGTCCGGTGTGATCTTGACGTCATGAGCTTCGAATAAGCCGTCCAGCGTGCCGACCAGGACAGGGCTCCCGGGAGTTAGAGCCGGGGGGGTCAGAGTCAGGTCCACTACGAAGGCCCAGGTCGATACCCGGACGGGATTGCTTTGGTGCTGCCGATCGACAATGACGATGGCCCGGTCGTTCGTTACCTCGACCGAATCCACGCACTCATCAGGAGAGTTGGTCCCGATTGCCATGAAGGTGTTGATTTGTGCTTTGATGTCACCAGTGGCAGTGTCAAACACGTGGATCCAGTTCCTGTGGCTCAGAACGGCGAGATCTCCGTTCGGCGTGATGGCGATATCGTTGGCCTCCCCCGCCGAGACCCCCTGGGTGATAGAGAGATTCAGGAAGTGACTCTCAATGCACTGAGGCGGAGACACTCGAAGGTCGATGACGTCCACCTGCGTCGACTCATGTAGAAGCGGCCCAAAGGGCGGGTAAGCATCTCGAGAACCGATAACGAAGGCTCGAGTATTTGTTAGCGCGATCATGTCCGAGGGGAATGACCATGCTCCCCTGCCAAAGCCCAGGCCAGGGTTCTGGATGGCCAGCTTCGTTCCTGTCGCCATGTCCCAAACGCTGATCGCATCAGAAGAGTTTGGGACGTACATGCCTCTTGCTACACCGAAGCGCGAGTTCGGAGTGAGGTCGCAGTCGATAAGTGGGTTGCTGATCTGATGCTCCGAAGGGATCTGCGCGGCCATGGTCGGAGCCATCGCTGCCAACCAGCTAGCCGCTACGAGAGAGCGCCATCGTGTGTTCTTCATCTTTGTTTTCCTTGAATGAGGGGGGAGGGCCAAGTGACGATTCCGGTACGCCGCTCTGCTGAGCCGGGGCACACCGAGAGCTATGTCTCGAGACCCCGGTAGAAGGCGAAATCACGCCCTCGGACACCGATCCGAGGAAAACTTCGAGGCCGGCGACCCTTGCGACCCGCGGCCGAGGCAGCGGAAGCTTCGGGAACGGATACAATTGGAGGAATGAGCCTGAGTACCCGCTCCTCCCTCCTGCGGCGCATGGGGGCTTCTCCCGCCGACCGGGACTGGGTCGATTTTTGTGACCAGTACGGGCCCCTGATCGAGCGCTGGTGTCGGCGAGAAGGGGTGCAGCAGGCGGACGCCCAGGACGTGAGGCAGCTCGTCCTGGTCGCCCTCGGGAACTGTTTCCCTCGCTTCAGCTACGACCGCAGTCGAGGGCGCTTCCGGGACTACCTGGGCGTGGCGGTCCGGAATGCCATCCGCAAGCTGCGCACCCCGGATCGAGCGCTGCACACGGACCCCGATAGCCTGGTCCAGTTCCAGGGGCCGGACGTTTCCCTGGATGAGCGCTGGGAGCAGGACTGGATTCAGCACCACCTGCGCAGTGCCCTGGCCAAGGTGCGCCGCCAGGTGGACGCTCGCAGCGTGGAGGTCTTCGAACGGCTCTTGGAGACGGGCGACGTTCAGGCCGTGGCCGCCGACCTGGGCATCCAGACCGCCGCGGTGCAGAAGATCAAGGAGCGCATGCGCACCCGCCTGCGCCAGGTCGTCGCCGAGCAGGTCGCCCGGGAAGATGGACTCCTCGGATAGCCTGGACCGCTTCGGCTTCGACTCGGACGTCGATGCGTGGTTCGAGTACCTGAGGCAGGCGCCGGGCGAAGCCCCGATCGCTTCCATCGGCCCCTACGAACTGACCGGCAAGATCTGCCGCGGGGGCCAGGGCATCGTCTACCAGGCCCGCCGCAGGAACGAGACGCGGCTGCTCGCCGTCAAGAGGCCCATCGGGGGCGAACGGGCCTCCCTGGCGGCGCGGCGTCGCTTCGAGCGTGAGGTGCGTGCGACGCGCAGCCTTTCGCACCCCAGCATCGTTCCGATCCGCGGCGTCGAATGGGTTCGAGGTGAGCCGCTCCTGGAGATGCCCTGGGTGGACGGGCTCACCTTCGACCTGTGGGCGGCCCGGGTCGACCGGGATCCGGCTCGTGTCGTGGAAGAGATGATCCAGGTCTGCCGCGCCCTGGAGTACGCCCACGAGAAGGGGCTGCTCCATCGCGACCTGAAACCCCAGAACATCCTGGTGGACGAGGGCGGGCCTCATCTCCTGGACTTCGGCCTGGCGCACTTCCACTCGGATGAAGGCGGGTCGCTCTCTTCCCGCTTCCTGGGCACGCCGGCCTACGCCGCGCCGGAGATTCTCCAGGGGGGACGAGCCACGCAGCGCAGCGAGGTCTACTCGCTCTCGGTGATGCTGATGGAGGCCCTTTCGGGTCGTCGATCCGTGAGCGGAGACGAGCTCTCCCCTCGACTGCGAGCTCTCGAGGAGCGCGATCCTCGCCTGGCCCGGGTCGTCGGGTACGGCCTGAAGCCCGATGCAACGGAGCGCTGGAGCTCGTTCGTGGACTTCCGCGCGGCACTCGAGGCCTGGGCGAGGGGAACGCCGATCGCCTTTCCTTCGGGGTCCCGACCCCGGCGCCGGTGGAGGGCGGCCCTCTCCCTCGCCGCGATCGGCGTCGTTGCCGGCCTCGTCTGGGGAGCCTGGGGCTCTCGCCCGCCGGCGGAAGAAACGCCAGGCTCCCTGGAACAGCTGATCGCGTCCAACCTTCGCCTGCAGCGCACCCTCTCCGAAGTCCACGCCGCTGAATCCGGGGACTCCGCGCTCGACCTGGATCAGGCCTCGAGTCGCTTCGAACAGCTCCGCATCCAGGCGCAGAGCGACCTCGAGAGAAGGGCCCTGAAGGATGCGGAAGAGCACTACCGTCATGCCCTACCGCTCCTGGAAGCCGCGGGCATGGCGGAGACCAACGCCTATGCCACCACCCTGCGAGACCTGGCTCACGTGCTCGGCGTCCGAGGCTGGGTCGAGGAAGCCGAGGGGTTCCTGCGTCGAGCACTCGAGGTTCTGGAGAAGACCGTAGGTACCGAGCACCCGGAGTTCGGAGACACCCTCGTGCGACTCGGGCTTACCCTCGTGGACCAGCGTAGGTACGAAGAGGCCCGTCTGTCCCTGACGGCTGCCCAGCGGGTTCTGGGGAAGAGTCTGGGGCCAGCCCAGGCCGATACGGTCCAGGCGGCGCACCGCTTGATCGAGCTCTTGATCCTGATGGGGGATGGCGACAACGCCGACGCCCTGCTCGAGGAAACCCGGGGGGCGACGGAGGAATGGCTGCAGGGTGCGACCCTCGGAAGAAGGGAGATCGGTATCGCCTGCCGCGTCGCCCTGACGTACGAGCAGCGCTTCCTGACCGATCGAGCGGCCCCCCTGTGGGAGATGCTTCGCGAGCGCATCGATCCGGCCCAGGGGCAATTCACGGGGCTCGTGGATCGAGCAAGGGCCATCGCGGCCCTCGAGTCCGGGGATTGCGCGACGGCCATGGCCCTCGGACGATCGAGGGACTTCCTCGCCGGAGGGACGCACGAAGTCGCGGCGCGACTCGCGCTGACCTGCGAGAAGGACCTGGCCGAAGCGGAGAGGCTCGCACTGCGCGACCTGATTCGCCTGGTCGGGGAGAAGAACATCGGGCTGCGGGCCACGAGGGCTCTGACGCTCCTCGCCCGCGTGGCTCTGGAGGGGGGGCGCACGAGCGAAGCTCATCGTCTGGGATCGCAAGCGCTTTCCAACCTCGAGGACGGGCCTCCTGGCATCGTGCGCATCGAGCTCTTCACCGTCTTGGCGAGGACCCATGCCTTGCGTGGTGAGGCACGGTTGGCGCGGGATTTTGCCCAGCGTGCCGTCCGCGCCGCAGGCGATCACTACGGACCGGATCATCCGGCTCGCGGACGGACGATCCGCGAGGTCGAGGACCTGCTCTAGGAGCGCAGCTTCCCGGGCCTTGCCGACCGATCCTCGAACGGCGGTTCTCCCCAGGGCCGGGTCGTTTGGGCTAGAATCCCGCCGCCATGGCGACGCTCACCCTCGACGGCCGTTCGCTCCGGATCGAAGATCTGGCTCCGATTCTCTCGGGGCACCCGGTGACCCTGGCCCTGGCGCCGGACGTCCAGGAACGCGTGCGGGATGCGCGCGCCCTGGTCGCGGCGGCGGTGGATTCGGGCACGGCGGTCTACGGCCTCACGACCGGATTCGGGAAGCTGAAGAGCCTCTCCGTGGGGGCGGAGCACCTGGAGTTGCTCCAGAAGAACCTGATCCTCTCCCACGCCTGCGGCGTCGGGGAGCCGCTTCCCGACGGCGAGGTTCGCGCGATCCAGGCCCTGCGACTGAATGCCCTGTTGCGCGGACACTCGGGGGTCCGCTTCGGGCTGGTCGAAAAGCTGGTGCGCCTCTTCAACGCCGGGTTCGTGCCTGTCGTTCCCAGCCAGGGCTCGGTGGGGGCCAGCGGCGACCTCGCGCCCCTGGCCCACATGGCCGCAGCCTACCTGGGCTTCGGCAAGGTGCGCCTGAAGGGCGTCGAGCTCGGAGCGGACGAAGCCCTGGACCGGATCGGCGAAGATCCCGTGAGCCTGCGGGCCAAGGAAGGTCTGGCGCTCGTCAACGGCACGGAGGTCATGGCCGCCATCGGTGCGGGCGTGTGGCTGCGAGCGGTCAACCTGTCCAAGGCGGCGGATGCCATCGGTTCCCTGACGATCGAGGCTCTGCTCGGAAGCCTCAAACCCTTCGATGCCCGGCTGGCCCAGCTCAAGGGCCACGCAGGCCACGCGCGTACGGCGGAGAACGTTCGCCGTTGCCTGGAGGGCTCGACCGTGATGAAGAGCCACGAGGACTGCGGCAAGGTGCAGGATCCCTACTCCCTGCGCTGCATTCCCCAGATCCACGGCTCCTTCAAGGCCGCCCTGGCACACGTCGGCGACGTCCTGGCCGGGGAGATGAACAGCGTCACCGACAACCCGATCCTGTTCCCCAAGACCGGTGAGGTGATCAGTGCCGGCCAGTTCCACGGACAGCCGATCTCGATGGGGATGGACTACCTGGCCCTGGCCCTGTGCACCTTGGCCAACGTTTCCGAGCGCCGGGTGGAGCAGCTCGTGAACCCGGATCTGTCCCACCTGCCCTCCTTCCTCTCCCCGAACCCCGGCCTCAACTCGGGGCTGATGATCGCCCAGGTCGTGGCCGCGTCGCTGACGAGCGAGAACAAGCCTCTCTCCCATCCCGCGTCCGTGGACACGATCCCGACGAGCGCGAACCAGGAAGACCACGTCTCCATGGGGGTGACCGCGGCCCGCAAGGCCAAGGCCATCTGCGCCAACGTGGAGCGCGTGCTGGGGATCGAAGCGCTGTGCGCTGCCCAGGCGAGGGAGTTTCACCTGGAGCTGCAGGCCGGCGCGGGAGCCCAGGCGGTCTACGACGTGATCCGTTCGGAGATTCCGGCCCTGGGGGACGATCGCTTCCTCCATCCCGACCTCGAGAACGCCTTCGAGCTGGTCCAGTCCGGAGCCATCGTCGCCGCCGTCGAGGGCAAGATCGGACCTCTGGCCCCCTGAAAGTGGAAGAGCCCCACGCCAGCCCCGGGCTCGGCCGCAGCCGACGCTTCCTGCTGGCCGTGTTTTGCCTGGGCCTCTTCCCGCTCTTGTTCGAGGGATTGGCGAGCCTGACCCTCGCCCTGTCCGAGCTTTGGTCTTCGCGTCCGGCAGCGGAGAGACTGCACACCCGCTACGACGCGGAGCTCGGATGGGTGAACCGGGCCAACGTCGATCTGCCGGACCTGTACGGACCGGGGCTGGCCTTGCGCACGAACGCCCAGGGCTTTCGCAACGACGGCCCCATCGCTCCCGAGATCGCTCCCGGCAAGGTGCGCATCCTTTGCGCGGGGGACTCGTTCACCCTGGGCTACGGGGTCGATCAGTCCGACACCTGGGTCGCCCAGCTCGAGTCCCTCGATCCCCGCCTGGAGACGGTGAACCTCGGCCAGGGAGGCTACGGAGTCGACCAGGCCTACCTGGCCTACGAGCGCGTGCGCGGGGAGTTGGACCACGACCTCTTCGTGCTGGCGTTCATCACCTTCGACTTCCAGCGCACCCAGAACGCCCTGGCGTCGGGAATCCTGCGCTGGGGGGCGGGGGCTCCCTTCGAACGCTCCCACCCGCGGCCCGAGAAGCGCTTCTTGCCCGGCCTGCGGCGGGAGTTCGATCCGGCCAGCCTGGCCAGCGTGCGACTGTTGCGCTCGTGGTTCGCCGATGGGGAGGGCGAGGCACCAAGGCGCATCGCACGTCCCCAGGAGACGGCCGATTTCGTGGCCGAGCTCGTGGGCCGAGCCGTGGCGGGACTGCCCCCGGGCGCCCGCCTCGTGCTCGTGCACCTGCCCATGGGGAGCGACCACCAGGGGGGAGGTTCCCAGGATTGGAGGACGTTCCTGGCCACGCTGGCGAAGGGCGCCGACTGGTCCTACGTGGACCTCGTCCCCGCCCTGCGGGCGCTGCCGGGCGGCCAGGCGCAACGCCTCTTCCTGCAGCCGGGGGAGGTCGATCACCCCGGCGCGGCGGGGCACTTCAACGCCCGGGGCAACCGCTTCGTGGCCGAGGCCCTGTGGAAGGCGCTGCGGGAAGAGGCCGAGGTGTCGCGGATCCTCGAAGGGGCGGACACACGCTGAGCCTCGCTCGGTGCGAGGTCCCAGCGTGCGCGACTCGCCTTAGAGCTTCTCCGCTTCGATCAGCGAGGCTTCGATGACCCGGACCTGGTTGTCGCCGGGTGCGAGGTCGATCGCCTTCTGGTACGCGCTCACCGCCTCGTCGCGTCTACCTCTGGCCTTGTGGGCATCTCCCAGGGACCTCCAGGCCCACCAGAGGGTCGGGGCGTCCCGGGTCGCCCGTTCGAGGAACGTGACGGCCATGTCCTGGTGTCCTTGGCTTTGCAGCCGGCTTCCCATGGCGGCCACCTCGTCGGGCTTGCCGATCGCGAAGGCGACCTCGAGGGTCGAAGCGCTCTCTTCGGCTTCCCCCAGGAGGCCCAGGAGACCTGCGCGCACGGCGACGGCTTCGAAGGACTCCCGCTCGGCCAGGGCCGCGTCGATCCATTCGAGCCCCTGGTCGAGTTGCATCGACTTGGCCAGGCACAGGCTGGCGGCCTCCAGATGAGCCTTGGGGCTCGGGGCACGTTCGATCTCGGCTTGCAGCTTGCCGAGCATCAGGGCGGCCGTGTCGACCGTGATCGGGATCGGGACGACCAGCTCCTCCCAGTGCAGGAAGAGGGTTCCCTTCTCTTCTCCGAGCTCGTCGAAGCCGAAGCTCATCCACTCGCAGAAGGGAGCCTTGCGGGGCGTCGTCTCGATGCGCAGCGCGTCGTTCGCGGGGTCGTAGCCGGAGCTGCCCCAGTTCTGGTTGTCCTTGCTGAAGATCACCGTCCAGTTCTTCTCCGTCGGGATCATCTGCAGTCCGTAGGTGCCGGCCGCCAGGTCCTTGCCGGCGATGCGGACCGCGTCGCTGAACGAGACGCGCGTGTTGAGGTTGGCCCCCGCGCGCCAGAGCTGGCCGTAGGGGACGAGGGCGCCCCAGATCTCCCGGCCGCGGACCGCTGGCCGGCTGTACTCCACGCTGACCTCGGTGATCCCGATGGTCTGCATCGTCATGGCCTTCGGGCTGCGCTGGGGGGCCTGGGCCGTGACGAAGGCGGGGAGAAGGAGCGGGGCGGTGGCCAGGAGGGCGATTCGGAAAAGGGCTTTCATAGGGCGTGGGCTCCGGGACGGAGGTTCTTTTGAGGGCAACCAGAGTAGGGGCGTGCAGGTCCGTTTGCCCCGATGAGGGCCGAATCCCTCGGGAAATCTGACGGCAGTCCCGCGGACGGGTCCGGGGGAAGGGGGAGCAAGCACCAGAAATGCGGAAAGAATGCCGATCTTCCACCGCAGGTACGGGGCCGGGGTCCGTAGACCCCCGCGAAGGCCTTCGAGACCTCCTTCCCATGTACACCAGGCCCCATCCGACCCCTCGCCGGAAGGCAGCCCCGTTGCTGCTGGCCCTCGTGGCCCTGGGCTCGTCGGGTGGAACCCAAGGCAGAGAACCGGTCTCGGAACCGGAACCGACCCTGGCCGACAACCTGGGAGTCCCCTGGGGCTTCCTCGTCGCTCCGGGGAGTGCTTCCTCGACCCTCGGCCAGGTTGCGCCGGCGGAGAACCCGACCTTGGAAGGGGCCAGCTCCGAGGAGCAGCGTACGACGGCCTTCGGATGCCAGGAGGGCAGTGCCGAGCTTCGTCTGGCCGCCGGTCGTCCCGGCATAGGTCAAGGGCTCCTGTTCGAGTTGAGCGGTGCCGCGCCGACCCCACGGGCTCCCCTGGGAGTGCTCGTTCTCAGCGGCTCCGTGCTCGATGGCTTTCCCTGCGGACGTCCCGTGCGCACAGGCGGGGGATGGGGGGAGTTGCTCTTCCCTGCCCACGTCAGGCCCCTTTCCGTTGCAACGGGCAGCCCCTACGTCGGGGGACGGAGCTACGTACGCGTGAACCTACCGTGGGTGCCCGAGCTGGTGGGGCGCGACCTCTTCGCCCAGGGCTTCCTGATCGATCCCGGGCACGGGAGCCTCGTGGCGACGACGCGGGGCGTGCGCTTCCGCCTCGAACGCTAGCCGTCCCGCTCCATCTCTCGCGCTGCCCGGCGTCAGGGCACGATCCAGGTGCCGGCCTCGCCGGCCAGGGCAGCTCCGAGGCTGGCGGCGTCCGTGATGAGGGCCTTGTGCCCGGTCTTCTCCACGTAGCTGCAGGCGGCTTCGATCTTGGGTCCCATGCTACCGGGGGGGAACTCTCCCTCGTCGGCGAGCTTGCGTGCTCCTTTCACGGAGAGGCGCTCGAGGATCTCGGCCCGAGGTGTTCCGAAGCCGCGCAGGACGTGGGGCATGCCCGTCAGCAGGATGTAGCTCTGGGCTTCGATCTGGCAAGCCAGGTGGGCCGACGTGCGGTCCTTGTCGATCACGGCCTCGACTCCGGCCAGCCCTGTCCCGGTCCGGCAGACGGGGACTCCGCCTCCCCCGCCGGCGATCACGACTTGACCGGCCTGGGCCGCGGCGCGGATCGCCTTGAACTCGATGACCTGCTCGGGACGGGGGGAGGGGACGACGCGCCGCCAGCGCCCGGAACGATCCTCGACCATGGTCCAGCCGCGCTCGTCGCGCAGGTAGCGGGCCTCGAGCGCGGGGTAGGACGGCCCTACCGGCTTGTCCGGCCGCGAGAAGGCGGGGTCCTGGGGATCGACCACGACCTGGGTCAGGATCGAGGTCACCTCCACGTCCGAGCCCTGTCCGCGCAGGGCGTTGTGCAGGGCGCGCGAGAGCAGGATGCCCACGCTGCCCTGGGTCTCCGCCACCAGGACGTCGAGCGGTTCGGATGGGTAGCGGTCCCGGGTGGCCTCGACCCGCAGGAGAATCATGCCGACCTGGGGGCCGTTGCCGTGCACGAGCACGATGCCATGGTGCTTCTCCAGGAGCAGGAGGACGGCGCTGGCCAGCTCGGCGGCGCGCTCTTCCTGCTCCTCGGGATGGAAGGGGTCGGGCAACAGGGCGTTGCCCCCGAAGGCCAGGACAGCGATCGAACCGGGTGAGGTCATGCGGGGAGGGACCCGTTCGGCCCTGGGGTCGAGAAGCGGGGGCTACTTGCCGCCGATGCCGAGCTCGTCGGCGTGCGGGCGCAGCGCGTCGATCAGGAACTGGATGTGGTCGCCGAGCTCGACCCCCAAGAGCTCGGCTCCCGCCGTCACCTCGGTGCGCTCCACCTTGGCCGCGAAGCCCTTGTCCTTGAGCTTCTTCTTCACGCTCTTGGGCGTCAGGGTGTGGATGCCTTCGGGGCGAACCAGGCAGCAGGCCCCGATGAAGCCCGTCAGCTCGTCGCAGGCCAGGAGCGCCTTGTCGAGGGCCGTCTCGTAGGGCACACCCCAGCCGGTGTAGTGGGCCGAGATCGCGTGGGCCATCTCGCTTTCCTGCCGTTCTTCCAGCCAGGCCACGATGCGCTGGGGGTGTTCGTCGGGCCACCGATCGTAGTCCGCGTCGTGGAGCATGCCGGCCATGCCCCAGCGCTCTTCGTCCGCTGCGCCCCGTCCGTACCGGTGGGCCGCGGCCCGCAGGGCGATCTCCACGGACCTCGCGTGCCGTCGCAGCGCCTCGCTGGGGGTCCACTCGCACAGGAGGGCCCAGGCTTCGTCTCGCTGGAGGGTCATCTCGTGGACTCCGACGTGGGTAGCAGGGGAGACTTCGCTGAAAGTCGTCGATGGTCGAGGGACCGCCGACGACAGGTGCTCACGGGAACGATCGTGGGACTTGCGGCGCGGCGAACCGGGGTCGCGATCACGCCGGGCGCCCCTAGTGGAGGAAGAGCAGCTCGGAGTACTTGGGGAGCGGCCACAGAGCGTCGTCGACCAGGGTCTCGAGGTGGTCGGCGTGGCGCCGGACCTCGCCCATGGCCGGCAGGATGCGGTCTCTGCAGAAGCGCGCGTTGGCGATCGGATCTTCCCCCTGCTCCTCGCCCTCGGCGTGGGTCTTGGCGAGGGCTTCGATCGACTGGCGCAGCCGGTTGATGGTCGTCGCCGTCTCCCGCAGGAGAGCCTTCTGCTCCCCGAGCTCGATGCCGGCATCGGCGCCCATGGCCGCGTTGATGGAGGCGGCCAGCTTGCGCTGGTACTCCACGCCGGCCGGCAGGATGGCCGTCGAGGCCAGCTGCATGGTCGAGAGGGCTTCGACGCCGATGCGGTGGGCGTAGCCGGCATGGAAGACGTTGGAGCGTGATTCGGTCTCCCGCCGGGAGAGCACGCCGTACTTCTCGAACAGCTCCAGGTTCTTGGGGGCGGCGAAGTGTTCCAGGGCCGCGGGCGTGTCGCGCAGGTTCAACAGACCCCGGCGCTCGGCTTCGTGCTCCCATTCCTTGGTGTAGTTGTCCCCGCTGAACAGGATGCGCTGATGCTGGGTCAGGGTCTCCCGCACGACGTCCTGGATGGCGGCGTTCTTGTCGCCGCCCTTGGCGCGCCGCTCGACCTCGTTGGCGATGAAGTCGAGGGACTCCGCGACGATCGTGTTGAACACCATGTTGGGGTACGCAATCGTCTGATCCGCTCCGACGGCGCGCAGCTCGAACTTGTTGCCCGTGAAGGCCAGGGGAGAGGTGCGGTTTCTGTCCGACGTGTCCCGGGGAAGGGGCGGCAGGGTGCTGACGCCGAGCTGGATGTGCCCGCGCTGACGCGACTTGAGCGGCGTTCCCTGCACCAGGGACTCGACCACTTCCTCCAGCTCCGAACCCAGGAAGATGGAAATGATGGCGGGAGGAGCCTCGTTCGCGCCCAGGCGGTGGTCGTTCCCCGCGCTGGCGATGGAGGCCCGAATCAGGTCCTGGTGTTCGTCCACGGCCCGAATGATGGCCGTGAGGAACAGGATGAAGCGCAGGTTCTCGCGGGGGGTGTGGCCCGGGTCCAGCAGGTTGTTGCCCTTGTCGTCGGCCAGCGACCAGTTGTTGTGCTTGCCGCTGCCGTTGACTCCGGCGAAGGGCTTCTCGTGGAGGAGGCACTTGAAGCCGTGGCGCGCGGCGACGGTCTGCATGGTCTCCATGGTCAACATGTTGTGGTCGGTCGCGATCGAGACGTTCTCGTAGAGCGGAGCCATCTCGTACTGGTGGGGAGCGACCTCGTTGTGGCGCGTCATGACCGGCACGCCGAGGGCCCACAGTTCGCGCTCGAAGTCCATCATGAAGTTGATGACCCTCTCCGGCGTCGGGCTGAAGTACTGGTCTTCCAGCTCCTGACCTTTCGGCGGGCGCGCGCCGAAGAGCGTGCGGTGGCAGCTCAGGAGGTCCGGCCGCAGCTGGTACAGCTCGCGATCGATCAGGAAGTACTCCTGTTCGGGGCCGACCGTGGCCTGGACACGTTCGGCCGTCTGATCGAGCAGTTGCAGGAGGCGCCTCGAGACCCTGTCCAGGGCCTCACAGGAGCGCAGGAGCGGGGTCTTCGTATCCAGCGCTTCCCCCGTCCACGAGCAGAAGGCCGTGGGAATCGCCAGGGTCACCCCGTAGGACGTCTCCCGGAGGAAGGCGGGGGAAGTCGGATCCCAGGCCGTGTACCCGCGGGCTTCGAAGGTCGCTCGGATGCCTCCGGAAGGGAACGAGGAGGCGTCCGGCTCCCCCTTGATGAGCTCCTTGCCGGTGAACGAGTGGATGGCGCCGCCCTCGACCACGGGACTCAGGAAGGAGTCGTGCTTCTCGGCGGTGAGCCCGGTCATGGGCTGGAACCAGTGGGTGTAGTGGGTCGCGCCGTGTTCGACGGCCCAGTCCTTCATCGCGTCGGCAACGGTGTCCGCGTAGGTCGAGTCCAGATCCTCGCCCGCTTCGATGGTGCGGCGCAGGGCCTGGTAGACGGCACGTGGCAGTCGGCGTCGCTGGACCGCGTCGTTGAAGACACGGGAGCCGAACAGCTCCGTGAGGGGGACCGCTCGGCTAGCCGGAGGGGTCGGGGACGAGTTGGTGGAGATACGACGGAGAGCCTGTTGGCGCGGGTTGGGGCACATGTCGTTGGCAGCTCTGGGGCCAGTCTTTCCAGGTGGATCGGGTCCCCGAGGGGACGTCCTGCGATCCACCGGAGCCTATCGTTCCCCGGGGGGGACAGAAAGCTCGTCGGGGCACTTCGAGCGCGGATTCGAGCACTTCTTCCAGGGGGGTGTCGGCGTACAATTGCCGTCCCGTGTGGGGCAGTTCCCGGGTCGGCCCGGGATCTCCCTCGGACTTTCTCGCTGGGGGCGGCGTGACCCGCGCCTGAGAAGCACCCCTGGAACCTGATCCGGATCATGCCGGCGTAGGAAAGCGCTAATGAAACCCTCGAACACGTCCCCTCGAGCAGCCGACGCTCCCAAGACCGACTTCCCCGAAAGCTTCCCCAGGTCCCACAAGGTGGCGCTCGAGATCGAGCACGGGGGTCACACCCTCTCGATTCCCAAGCGCAGGATTCACCTCACTTCGGGGGAGTCCCTCGACGTCTACGATTCCTCGGGGCCCCAGGGGCGCGACCCGCGCCAGGGCCTGGCTCCCCTGCGCGAGCCCTGGCTCCAGGCGCGCAAGGGGCAGGAGAACGTGACCCAGCTGCACTACGCGCGCCGTGGAGTCGTGACCGAGGAGATGGCCTACGTGGCCGCCCGCGAGGGGGTCGACCCCGAGTTCGTGCGCAGCGAGATCGCACGGGGCAGGGCGATCCTCCCGGCCAACGTCCGTCACCCCGAGCTGGAACCGATGATCATCGGGCGCAACTTCCTGGTGAAGATCAACGCCAACATCGGCAACAGCGTGGTGCGTTCCTCGATCGACGAGGAGGTCGAGAAGCTGCGCTGGGCGGTCCTGTGGGGAGCGGACACGGCCATGGATCTCTCGACCGGCGAGGACATCCACGAGACCCGTGAGTGGGTGCTGCGCAACTCACCTGTGCCCATCGGCACCGTGCCGATCTACCAGTGCCTGGAGAAGGTGGGTGGGAAGATCGAGGACCTCGACTTCGACGTCTTCCTGGAGACGATCGAGGAACAGTGTGAACAGGGCGTCGACTACTTCACCATCCATGCGGGCGTCCTCCTGCGTTACGTGCCCCTGACGGCGAAGCGCGTCACGGGCATCGTGTCCCGCGGCGGATCGATCATGGCCAAGTGGTGCCTGGCTCATCACAAGGAGAACTTCCTGTACACGAACTTCGAGCGCCTGTGCGAGGTCATGAAGCGCTACGACGTCTCCTTCAGCCTGGGCGACGGCCTGCGGCCGGGCTGCATCGCCGATGCCAACGACGCGGCCCAGTTCGGTGAGCTGGAGACCCTGGGGGAGCTGACCGACATCGCCTGGAAGCACGACGTGCAGGTGATGATCGAGGGACCCGGTCACGTGCCGATGCACCTGATCAAGGAGAACATGGACAAGCAGCTCGAGACGTGTCGGGAGGCGCCCTTCTACACGCTCGGCCCGCTGACCACGGACATCGCCCCCGGCTACGACCACATCACCTCGGCCATCGGAGCGGCCATGATCGGCTGGTACGGCACCGCCATGCTGTGCTACGTGACGCCCAAGGAGCACCTGGGGCTGCCGGATCGGGACGACGTCAAGCAGGGCGTGATCGCCTACAAGATCGCCGCCCACGCCGCCGACCTGGCCAAGGGGCACGCCGGGGCTCAGGCCTGGGACGACGCCCTCTCCAAGGCGCGCTTCGAGTTTCGCTGGGAGGATCAGTTCAACCTGTCCCTGGACCCGATCACCGCCCGCGAGTACCACGACGAGACGCTGCCCGCCGACGGCGCCAAGACGGCCCACTTCTGCTCGATGTGCGGTCCCCAGTTCTGCTCCATGAAGATCACCGAGGACGTGCGCGCCTACGCCGAGGAAGTCGGCGTCGAGGGTGAGGAGGCCCTGGAGGAAGGCATGCGCGAGAAGAGCGCCGAGTTCCGCGCCCAGGGAGGGGAGATCTACTCGAAGTCGAAGGCCTGAAGGCGGTCCTCCTCGGGAAGGCCGTGCCGCGCGCCCCGCAGCTCGAGCACCATGGCCTTCGGGTCGCTGGGGTGCTTGCCCTCGATGCGCAGGATGCCTGCGACCAGGTGCAGGGGCGGCGTCGGTCGAGTCACCCACATCGTGCCCTCCAGGGCTCGCTCCTCGTTCAGGTCGATCGAGAAAGGGAGCGCGTAAGCCTGCACGTTCGCCAGGGCCGGCGGCAACTCGCCCGGGGGGATCGGACGGACTTCGTCCAGTCCGAAGTCCAGGCCGAGTCCCACGCCCCCGTGGCGCACGATCGAGAAGAGCGAGGGCTTCTCGATGACCTTCCAGAAGACCTGGGAAAGGACAGGATCGTCCTGGGCGATCTGCAGGAAGGACAGGGCCGCGGCGATGCTGAAGACGAACTCCTCCTG
>JAUIEE010000057.1 GCA_030428965.1 bacterium
CGACGGGGCAACATGAAGATCAGGCCCGGCTTGCTCGCCCAGGGGAGGCCAGATAGGCTTCGCCATTCCCACGTAGGGCAGTAGCTCGAATTGGTTAGAGCGGCTGATTCCAAATCAGCAGGATCGGGGTTCGAATCCCTGCTGCCCTGCCACCCCTTGGGCTCTTCCCCCCATTTCCATGTCGTCGAAGGACCCGCAAGACCCACCGACCGAAGGCGAAGAGACTTCGAACGCCGCCGAGGAGCCCGAAGAGGAGATCCTGTTCAAGGACCACCCCGTGCCCTCGGAGAAGGAGATCGCCGAGGCCCTGGCCTGGGCCTTCGAGGGGGAGGACGCGCCGCCGGAGTTCCTCGACGCCTGCAAGCGCCACGCTCTGCTCGTGCTCGAGCGGAATCGTCAGATGAACCTGACGAAGATCGTCGAGCCCAAGGAAGTGGCCGCCAAGCACTACCTCGACTCCTGGCGCGCCACCCGGCTCCTGCCCGTCCTGGGCAAGAGCGTGCTCGACCTGGGCAGCGGGGGCGGCTTCCCCGGCATCCCGGTCGCCCTGGCCGAGCCCAACACCAAGGTCGTCCTGATCGACTCCATCCAGAAGAAGGCGGCCTTCCTCGAGGAGTGCGCCAAGGAGCTGGACCTCCCCAACGTGGAGGTGGTCTGCGATCGGGCCGAGGAGCACCTGGCCCGCAACCGCTACGACGTCGTCATCCTGCGCGCCATCAGCTCGGTGCGCGAGAACGTGCGCCTCTTGCGCAAGGTGCGCCACTCCCTGATCGACCTGGTCATGCTCAAGGGCCCTTCCTGGTCCAGGGAAGTCCGGGCGGGTGAGCGGGAGGCCGAGAGGCTCGGCTTCCGCCTGGACACCGTCTGGGAGCACGAGCTACCCGGGGAGCTGGGCGGCCGGGCGATCCTCATCTACCGCGCCCCCGGCGGCGCGGGCATGTAGCCCGCGGGCCGATCCCTTGTCTCGGCGAGCCCGTGGTGCCTGGGGGGGGAATCGAACCCCCACTCCCTTATCGGGAACATGGACCTGAACCATGCGCGTCTACCAATTCCGCCACCCAGGCTCGAGAGGCGCGGGAGGGTACGCTGCTTAGTGGAAGGGGGTCAACCCTTCCTTTGCCACTTCGGGCCCATGCCCCCCTCCCAGCGCGAAAACATTGCACGGTCGGCGAGCCTCCTCGCGAGGCTCTGGGCCTGGAGCGCGCCCGCTCTCCTGATCGGCCTGGCGACCGCGGGCTGCCACAAGGACTCCGGGCCACAGTGGCAGGTCCTGGCCCAGGGATTCCACCCGACCCCCTGGAACGAGACCTTGGAGTTCCCGGCGGGCATTCGGATGGCGCTGGGGGAAGACGACCCGAGCCGCATCCGCATCACGGCGCGCATCGCGCCGGAGGTCTGGCGTCCCGACCGGATCGAAGGGCAATGGGTCTGCGACGTGCCCCTGGGCGGCAAGCTCGAACGCTTCGAGGCCGGCCGGATCGAACTGGAAGGGGACCGGCTCGCCTTCCGCCAGGTGGAGACCCCCCGGCGGGACGAGGTCGACGCGTTCGAACGCGGCGTCTTCTACCTGACCCCGGGACGGGTGCACCTGCGGCCGGAGGGAGGTGAGCGTCCACCGCCCCTCGACTACGGCGTGGACCTCGACCGGGGCGAAGAGCGCGAGGGACGCTGGCGCACCTGGGTGGGGGGGATCTCCGGCGAAGGGCTGCCCGTCTGGCCAGGTACGCGGGAGGAGGTCACCTGCACCCTCCCGCCGAACAGCCAGCTGACCTTCGCGACCGCCTACCAGAGCCTCTTGCCCTCCTCCCAGGGCAGCGCTCGCTTCCGCGTCCGCGTCGACGGTGAGCAGGTCTTCGAGCACACCCTGGACCCCGCCGGGGGACCGGCCGGCGCCAGCAGCCCCTTTCGGTTGGATCTCACCCCCTGGGCCGGAAGGCGCACGCTGACCTTCGAGGTCGACGGCGACCCCGGCATGGCCGCCTTCTTCAACCTCACCCTGGGGCCCGCCCAGCGCGGCACCTATGCCGAACGCCCCTGGGGGCCCGGTCGTCCGGACCTCGTGATCTTCCTGATCGACACCTTCCGGGCCGACAACCTCGAGGCCTACGGGGGACGCGGCCTGACGCCCGCCCTCGACGACATGGTCTCCCGCGGGGTCGCCTTCCGACGCGCCTGGTCCCAGGCCGGCTGGACCCTTCCGGCCCAGGTCTCGCTCCTCTCGGGGGTCATGCCCCGGGAGCACGGTGCGGTCGACAAGGCCCTGGCCTTTCCCCAGGGGCTGGTGAGCCTGGCCGAATGCCTGGCCGAAGCGGGCTACCGCTGCGGTGCCGTCACGGACTCCGGTTTCATCTCCCGCAACTACGGCTTCGACCAGGGCTTCGAGTGGTTCGAGGAGACCCACCTCGACGACTGGGACCTCGGCCAGACCTTCCGGTCCGCGCTCGACTTCTACGATCGGGACGACGGTCGCCCGACCTTCCTGTTCGTCCAGACCTACCGCGTGCACGCCCCGTACCGGCAGGGCGTCGACGAGGACGTTTCCCGCTGGCGCGAGCTCGTGCGCGAGGCGGCCCTGGACCTCAAGCAGCGCGGCGCCACGGTGGAGGACGTCGCCCCCGCGACCGTCGAGGCCTTCCGGTCCCTGTACGAGGATGGCGTGCGGTCCCTGGACGAGGAGTTCGGTCCGTGGCTCGAGGCCATCGAGAGCCGAGGCGTGCTCGAGCGCGGAACCCTGGTGTTGACGAGCGACCACGGGGAAGCGTTCTGGGAACACGGCGACTTCCTGCACGGAGGCGTGTTGTGGGAGGAGAAGACCCGCATCCCGCTGGTGCTCTACGGCGGAGGTCTCCAGCCCCGCGTCGTTCGGCACGGGGTCAGCCTGGTCGACATCGCGCCCACCTTGACCCGCTTGGCCGGGGTTCCCGCGCCCCCTGGGTGGTGGGGCACGGATCTCCTGTCCCTGAACGACGACCGACCGATCTTCGTCTTCGGCGACGAGATCGAGCGCCTCGGGCACCGGGTCACCGTCATCGACGGCGCGCGCAAGGTCTACCTGCAGAACGAGCCGGAAGGCGACGTGCTGCGGGCCTTCGACCTCGAACGGGACCCTGGGGAGACCAACGACTTGCGGGACACGAGCGAGTGGCCGGGGCAGATGAAGCAGCGCGTGCGGGAGGCCCTCGAGTCCTTCAACGTCCCGCGAACCGATGCGGAAGCCGCGGACCTCACGCCCGACAAACAGCGGGCGCTGGAGGCCATGGGCTACGGCGGGGGAGGGCAATGAGCCTGCGGTCGCAGCCCGTGCGGGCGCTCGGGGTCGCACTCCTGGCCCTGGGACTCGAAGCCTGCTCCGACGAAGGCGAACCCCGGCGCTGGATCCACCTGGCCGAAGGCTTCGAGCCCACGGCCAGC
Organism: bacterium; assembly: GCA_030428965.1. GTDB lineage: Bacteria > Planctomycetota > UBA1135 > UBA1135 > JAUIEE01. The sequence continues at coordinate 3,412 of JAUIEE010000057.1, forward strand.
GAAGCCCGCGAGGGCGAGGGCCCCCGCAACGGTCGCTGGTGGTTCCAGGTCGGACTGCACAGCGGTGAGGGCATCGTGCTGGAGCAGGGCTGCCGCGAGGAGCTGCAAAGCAACCTTCTCCCCGACGCCTCGCTGCGCCTCTTCCTGGTTGGGGAAAGCGACGAGCCGTCCCCCTGCGAGCTGAAGGTTCTGCTGGACGGAAACGAGCTGTCCCGCGTCCCCTTCGAAGCCCGCCGCCACGCCCGCGGCCAATGGGTGCAGGTGGACTTGCCCCGTGAGGGGCGAAGCGGCGCGCGGCTCACCTTCGAATTCGAGGGCCAGGCGCAACGGGTCGGCCTGTTCGATCCGACCGTGGGGCCGCGCGCTCCCGGCCCTCGGGGCGCTCGCACCTGGGGCCCGACGCGCCCCGACCTCGTGGTCTTCCTGGCGGACACCTTTCGAGCCGACAACCTCACGGTCTACGGAGGCGACCACGGTGCTGCCCCCGAGCTCGATCGACTCGGGACCCAAGGCCTGTGCTTCACCGACGCCTGGGCCCCCTCGAGCTGGACGCTGCCTTCCCAGGCCACCCTGCTCTCGGGGCTCCATCCTCTGCAACACGGTGCCGTCAAGAACCGTCTCTCCCTTTCTCCGCGGGCCACGTCCCTGCCCGAAGTACTCGCCCGCTACGGCTACCGCACCGGTGCCATCACCGACTCGGGCTTCGTGGCGGCCGAGTTCGGACTCGAACAGGGCTTTGCCCTCTTCCAGGAGAACCGCGACCGCGACTTCGGCCACACCCTCCAGGCCGCGCTCGACTTCCTCGACGCGGACGACGGACGGCCGGTTTTCCTGTTCATCCAGACCTACCGCACCCACGCGCCCTACCGCACCGGAGAGCGCGAAGACCGCGGCCCCTGGGAAGAGGTCGAGGCGCGCATCGTCGCCGCCCTGGAAGAGCGGCGCATCGCAGCCGGCCTCGACGAGTGGGAGAGCCCCCTGCAGGCCCTCGAAGCCCGGGAGGCCCTGGTGGCGACCGAGTTCGCCGACGACCACCGTCGCCTCTACCTCGAAACGGTGAAGGACCTCGATGCGCGCTTCGCCCGCTTCTGGCGCGACCTCCAGGCGCGCGACTTCGATCGCAACGGCCAGCTCGTGTTCACGAGCGACCACGGCGAGGCTTTTGGCGAGCACGGCGACGTCAAGCACGGCGGTGAGCTGTGGGAGGAGAAGCTGCGCATTCCGCTCCTCTTGCTGGGAAGCGGCATCCCGTCGCAACAGGTGGAGTGGAACGCGTTCCTGGTGGATCTTCCGCGCACCTTGGCCCAGCTGGCCGGCGTGGCTCCCGAGCCGAGCTGGCAGGGGACCTCGCTGCTAGAGCTCGCGAAGGAACGGGCGGTGTTCAGCTACTCCAACGAGCTGCGCCGGGTGGGGGAGCGCATGGCCATCCTGGACGGCGCGCGCAAGATCATGCTGCCGTGCTCCCTGGAGGCGCTGGAACAGGGTCACGTCGATCGAGCCTTCGACCTGGCGCGCGATCCCGACGAACGGAACGACCTGGGGAACGTGGACTGGGCGACCGAGATGGCCCGCACGTGGCACGACCTGGCCGAGCAGCTGGCGACCCCGCGGCTCGAGGCCGACGGGGTCGAGCTGGATCAGGACCGGGTCCAGGAACTGAAGGACCTCGGCTATTGAAGAGGTGCGTCCATCTCGCGCTGGGCACGTTGCTCCTGGGCTGCGCCCAGGAACCGCCGCGCTGGATCCATCTCGCGACCGAGTACGAGGCCGTTCCCCTGGCCGAGCCTCTGGTCGTCGATGCCCACACGAGCGTGCACCAGGCCGAGGACCCCGCGGCCCTGTGGATCGAGCGCACGATCGAACCGGGTGCCTGGGAACCGGGAAAGCTGCCGGGCACGTGGAAGACGACCTACAGCCTGGATACCTACCGCCGGCGCGTACGCCTCCTGCACGGGGAGCAGCGCTTCCAGCGCGCCACGGGAGCCGAGCTGCGCGACCCCTCCAACCTGCCCGTGGACACGTTCTACCTGCGCAAGGACCAGATCCACCTGCACCTCGACGGCGAGGGACCGCCGCCTCCCGCCAAGCTGCAGGTGCAGATCGAGCGCGGCCGACGGGAGGACGGCGCGTGGCGCACGGTCGTCATGGACACGGTGGGGGCCTGCATCCCGGTGCTCCCGGGTCGCCGCGAGAGCCTCGTGCTCGATCTTCCCCCGAACAGCTCCCTGCGCTTCTACGTCGCCGGTCGCCTGTTCGAGCGTCCGCCCGAGGACGGCACGACCCGCAAGGCGCGCTTCCTCGTGAGCCTCGATGGGGAGGAGATCTTCTCGGCCGAGCAGCCGGTCCTGCCCCGCTCCCGCGGCACCTGGCACCAGGTGACGCTCCCCAAGCGCGCACGTTCCGCAGCCAAGCTCGAGTTCGCCCTCGAGGGCGAGGCGGCCTTCGGCGCCTTCTTCAGCCCCGTCGTGGGTCCTGCCGAGGTCGGCGGCTACGGTCAGCGGCCCTGGGACAACGCGCGACCCAACGTGGTCCTGTTCCTGGCGGACACCTTCCGGGCCGACAACCTGGCCTTCTACGGCGGGGATCCGGGTCTCGCCCCGCGCCTGAACGCCCTGGCCGAGAAGAGCGTCCGCTTCCGCCGCGCCTGGTCTCCGGCCTCCTGGACCCTGCCCGCCCAGGGATCGATGCTCAGCGGACTCTGGCCCCCCGAACACGGCGCCGAGCTGCACCAGACCGCCGTGGCCCCCGAGCTCGTCACCCTGGCCGAGCACCTGGCGCGCCACGGCTACCGCACCGGAGCCATCACCGACGCGGCCTACGTGTCCGCGAACTTCGGATTCGCCCAGGGCTTCGAGTGGTTCATCGAGAACAAGGAGCGCAACCTGATCGAGAGCCTGCACCAGGCGCTCGAGTTCCTGCGCGCCGACGACGGACGCCCCGTCTTCCTGTTCGTGCAGACCTACCGCACCCACTCGCCCTACCGCATCGGCGCCATCGAGGACGGCGGCCCGTGGCGCGACCTGATGCGGGTCATCGACTTCCAGCATCGGGCCTCGGAGCGCAAGGGCGAGGTCGAGCGGCGCGAGCTGGCCTTCATCGACCACGCCGACGCCCTGTTCGAGCTCTACCGCAAGACCGTGCGCGCCCTCGACGTCCAGGTCGGCCCCTGGGTCGAGCGGCTGGAGACCCTGGGCCTGTTCGACCCCGGTTATCTCATCGTGACCAGCGACCACGGCGAAGCCTTCGGCGAACACGGGGACATGCTCCACGGAGGCGAGCTGTGGGAGGAGAAGACCCGCGTTCCGCTGTTCGTCTACTCCCCCGAGCTCGCGCCCCGCAGCGTCGATTTCGCGGCGACCCTGGTGGACCTTCCGGTTACCGTGGCGCGCATGGCTCGCATCCAACCCTTCGAGAGCTGGCGGGGACGCTCCCTCCTGGAGCTCGACGAGGACCGCACGGTGTTCGCCTTCGATCGCGACAAGGACCCGTCCGGACCGCGCATGACCTTGATCGACGGGACACGCAAGGTGCACGCCCCGGACGAGCCCGAAGCCTGGGGCGAGGGGAACTTCGACCGCGCCTTCGACCTGGAACAGGACCCCGGGGAAGCCCACGACCTGGCGCGAGAGAACCTTCCGTGGCCGGCCGAGATGGTCCGGCGCTGGGCCGAGTTCCGCGCGGGGCTGGTGCCCGAGGTGGGGCCGCGCGGGGTCGAGCTGGATCCCGAAGAAGAGCGGCGCATGAAGGCCCTGGGCTATGGCAACTAGGCGCACCGCGATCCTCCTGGTCGCCGTCCTGGCCACGCCCCTGGTCTGGTGGATGGCGTCCGACAGGGGAGCTCCCCGCTGGCAGTCCCTGGCCGAGGCGTGGAACCCGCGCTTCACCACGGAGGAACAGGGGGAGGGCTGGTGGGGCGGGAAGATTTCCGCCTCCGCCTGGACCCACGCGGAAGAGGAAGGGGAATGGGTGGCCGAGCTCCCGTTCCGCTCACCGGAGGGCGTCTATCGCCTGACCCAGGACGACGCGGACATCGCCCCCGAACGGTTCCGCGTGACCGATGGCAAGGTCTACCTCGACGGGAACCCGGGAGAGGGGGTCTGGCTGCGTGCGCGCTTTCCGACGCCCTGGAAAGAGGACGGGCGCTGGCGCAAGTCCCTCGCCTTCTACACGGGGGACGCGATCTCCCTGATGACGGGCGTCCCCCAGAAGCTCCAGCTCGACTGCCCGCCCGCGAGCGCCCTGCGCTGGCATCTGGTGGGGGAGTCGCTGCAGCCGGGTCCTCACCAAGCCACGCTCTCGTTGAGCGTGGACGGAGAGATCGTCTGGCAGGAGCCGCTCCCCCGTTCGAACGAGGGGACCTGGCACGAGGTCGTGCTGCCCGCGGAAATGAACGGACCGCTGGAGCTGGAGTTCTCGCTGGAGGGGAGTCTCGCCCTGGCGGCCCTCCTGGCTCCCACCCTCGGGCCCGCGCAGGTCGAGCGGGATCGAGCGAACCGCCGCCCGGACCTCGTGCTCTTCCTGGCCGACACCTTCCGCGCGGACAACCTCGAGGCCTACGGTGGAACGGGCAACACCCCCAACCTCGATCGCCTCGCTTCCGAGAGCCTCGTCTTCGAGAAGGCCTGGTCCACCGCCTCCTGGACCCTGCCTTCCCAGGCCTCGATGTTCACCGGGCTCTACCCGCCCCAGCACGGGGCGACCCAGCACGGGCGCGTGATCCCCTCCGACCTCGTGACCCTGGCCGAGCGCCTGCAGCACCACGGCTACCGCACCGGCGCCATCACCGACGCCGGCTTCGTCTCCGGTCGTTTCGGTTTCGCCCAGGGCTTCGAGTGGTTCGCCGACCGCACCGAGCGCAACCTGCGCCGCACCTTGGACGAGGCGAGTCGCTTCCTCGCGGCGGACGACGGACGCCCCGTCTTCCTGTTCGTGCAAACCTACCGTGCCCACCATCCCTACCGGGTGGGGCCCGAGGAATCGACCGAGGACTGGGACCGCTTCTTCCAGGAGAACCGCGACCGCTTCGATCTGCCGGTCCTGCGCATGCGCGCCGACGACGACGGGGGTACTCCCGGCCCCGAGGAGCGGGCCGAACGGGCCGAGGCCGTGGCCCAGCTCAAGGCGCTCTACGACGAGGGCGTGGCTTCCCTCGACGCCGAGTTCGGGACCTGGTTCGACGAGCTGGAGGAACAGGGCTTCTTCGACACGGGCTACCTCATCTGGACCAGCGACCACGGGGAAGCGTTCGAGGAGCACGGCGACCTGTGGCACGGCGGTCTCATGTGGCAGGAGCTGATCCGGATTCCGCTCCTGGTCCACGGTGGGGGGCTCGAGGCCGGTTCGATCCCGCACCCCGCCAGCCTGATCGACGTACCGCGCAGCTTCTGTGCCCTGGCGGGTGTCCCGCCGGATCCGAGCTGGCAGGGGCGGGCCCTGTTCGAGCTGGCACCCGAGCGGCGGCTCTTCGGCTTCGGCCACGGCCAGGCGCGCTCCCGCGTCGCCATCCTCGACGGGGACCGCAAGATCCTCGCCCTGAGCTCGCCCGAGAGTCTCCTGGAGGGACACTTCGACTGTGCCTTCGACCTCGAGACCGACCCCGGCGAACAGCAAAACCTCAAGCAGGCTCAGGTGGATTGGCCCGCCGAGCTATGCAGGGATGCGGCCCCCGACGTCGAGCGCCTCTCCGTCCCGCTCTCCGACCCCACCACGACCAAGCTCGAGAACGACGCCGACCTGAAGGCCCTCGGCTACACCGGCGAGGAGGACTGAGCGTGGCCCGGGACTCTTCGAAGGTGCGCCTGGTTTCCCAGAACAAGAAGGCGCGGCACGACTACCTGATCCTCGAGGAGGTCGAGTGCGGCGTCGAGCTGACCGGTACCGAGGTCAAGAGCCTGCGGGCCGGCCGGGCGTCGATCGGGGAGGCCTACGGCGTCATCAAGCACGGCCAGCTCTACCTGGTGGGGGCCACCATCCCCGAGTACAGCCACGGCAACATCCACAACCACGCCCCCGGCCGCGAGCGGCGCCTCTTGCTCAAGAAGCGCGAGATCCTGGCCTGGACCAAGAAGGTGCGCGAGAAGGGCACGACCGTCGTGCCCCTCGAGATCTACTTCAAGGGCCACCTGGTCAAGGTGCGCATGGCCCTGGTGCGCGGCAAGAAGCTCTACGACAAGCGCGAGCATGACAAGAAGGAGAGCGCCCGCCGGGAGATCGACCGGGCCATGGGGCGCCGGCGGTAGCGCGGGGGCCCGGGCTGCCCGCCGCCCGCCCGCAGCTTACTCCCACTTGAACTTTCGGCCCCGGGCTCACCGCCCCGGTGAAAAGCCCGGACCCTGTGCTAAGATGCCGCTTCGCTGGGGGCGCACTGGTTTCGATCGGTTTCGTACGGTGCCCTGCTGCGCGCCGGGGGTCTCGGAGTCCCCGCCAATCCATCCGGGAAACGGCATTACTTGCCAACAACTACGCAATCGCCGCCTAATTTACCTTAGGTAGCCGTCTCCCCGGGGAGAGCCCGCGGCCCCGGGAAGACGCCAACAGTGGGCTGGTCGGTGAGCTCTGCGCTCCGGCAATCCGACGAGACTTCAGGAGAGCTGGTCGAAAGGAAGCCTGTCCTTGGGCGCCCCGGAGACGAGATTCAAACCAAGGACTACGCGCGTAGAGGCCGGTCATCACTCAATTCCGGGACGCGGGTTCGATTCCCGCCGCCTCCACCATTCACAACGCCCACAACGGCCTTCTCGGGGGCAAACTAGGGCTCGGGGGGTCGGTTCGATGTTTGGGACTGCACGATTCGGCACCTTCAAACGCCGGGCGGGACCGGCCTCGGTGCCGGCCCCAGGCGCATCGGTTCGCTTCCTCGTCCGGTAGCAGTTCATCCATGCGCTCCAGGGCTTCCCGGCGCTCGCTGTACGGCGCACCTTCGCCTAGGCCCCGACGATCATCCCCGGAGTGTCGTGCCCGTCTCCGTCTCTACATTCTACAGCCGCACACCAATGAAGAGCGACCTCATCCTGAAGCGGAGGACTAATCGCAGTAAGCCGTTCCGATCATTGCGCTCCATAACCGTACGCGCCGCCAGCACTCGACAAAACTGAGGTCGCTCCAGGCTCTCTCGGGAAGCCCGGCCGTGTTCCCCAACGTGAAACGCGCCGTTCTTAGCGTGGCCGAAACCCAGAAGGGAAAATGAACCCATTTCGGCGGCCCAGAACGAAGTGGACTAGGTCGGCGAGCCGCGCTGCATCTCATCGAGGCGTTCTTCGATCGAGCGCAGCAGCGCGTCGAAGGACTCTCGGCATGGGTCCAGGAGAGCGGCCTCCGGGGCGTCCGCGACGCTGGACGCCACAATCTCCTTGTATCTGGAAGGACCATGCCCAGCCTTCCCTCAGCTCAGCTCGAGCGCGAGGCCAAGACGCTGGCGTCCCTGAACCACCCCGACATCGCCTGGGGGACGACCCACCCCGCTTCTCCGCTCCGCGACTGCGCGCTTCCCTCGCGGCCCATGGGTTGCTGGACTTCCAAAGCCTCCCGGGGGGGCCGCCTGTCCTCCTGCGAGGGGAGACGGATCGCTCGGTGACCCGTATCGATGTCGTGCTCGACGTCTTCGCCCTGCTCGCCGAGCGCGGGGACGGACCGGCAGCTCGCTGGAGTGAGGGACTCCTCGCGCGGCGAAAAGGGCCCGTCGCTCTGCGTCTTTCTCCCCATCCCCCGGGACTTGCCCGGCCCAGGCCTCGTACGGGCCCCATCTCAGGCTAGACTGCAGGGATGGCCGCGCGGCTACGAACTCTCCTCGGGGGCACCCTGGTGCTGTTCCTGGGAGCCTGCCAGACCCTGGATTCCCGGGTCTGGAACCTGCGTCAGGTGCACGAGCTGGACGGGAGCCCCTCCCGCACCGGGGTGCTGCGCAACGGCGTGCAGCTGTTCCTCTCCAACGCCCTGCGCCAGATCCCCCTGGACGGGCCCGAGCTGTTCGACCCCGAGGCCGAGACGATCGACGATCCCGAGGGCCTCTGCCTGAAGCACCTTATCGGCCTGGCGGAGTACGACTCGGACGACCCCCGGGCGCGGGCCTACCAGGTCGAGTTCTTCAGCTGGCTGGGGAGCAACGACCGCTCGATCCTGTCCCGCGAACGCTGCCTGCTCGAGCTCGGACGGCTCGGGCGTGAGCTCGGCGTGAAGGAGCCGCGGCTCCTGCCTCCCGACAGCACGCCGGCCGACGCCGCCACGATCGGGCGCGAGATCACCGAGCTCCTGCGGGCCCTCGGGCCGGCGCTGCGCGGCGACGCGAACATGATCGACCGTCCGGGGCTGCGGGAGACGTGCGAACGCATCGAGGGCCTGGAGTACGACCTCGAGGGGGGACGGCGCTTCGTGACGGCCATCAACCTGCTGCGCGAAAGGCTCGGCTTCGGGCGCGCCGGCGTCGAGCGCCTCGTGGAGACCCACCAGTTCCTGATGCGCACCTGCATCGAGCTCTCCCTGGCCCAGTCCCTCGAGGACCCGTCCCCCCTGGTGCGCTCCGCGGCCGTGGTTTCCTGCGCGCAGCTCTCGCGCACGGCGGACGCGCGCCTGGTCATGGCCGCCCTCGGAGACCCCGAGGCCATCGTCGTTCAGCGCGGCCTGGAGATCCTGCAGCGCTACGGAGCCCCGACCTTCCCCGAAGACCTGGCGCCCGAGGATCGGGAGCGCGCCGAGGACTCGCTCCTGCGGGGGATGGTGCAGCTCTCCCAGAGCATCGAAGACCCCATCTCGGTGGCCGCCTGCAAGGCCCTGGGGAAAGTGACCGGCGAAGGTCGCTCCCTGCGGCCCGAGCGCTGGGCACGATGGTGGGACGATCGTCAGGCCGTCGAAGCCAGCGTTTCGGAAGAGTCCCTGCCCTGACCCCCTGCCCCCATGTCTGCCCGAGAAGAAGTCCGGGGCTGGCGTCGCGCCCTGCCCCTCCTGCGCATCCTGCTCGGCCTGGGCATCCTGGCCTTCGTCGCGGGCAGCCTGCCCTGGAAGGATCAGCTCACCTACCGCACGGGCGCGGGCGTCACCCTCGCCGCCCCCGGTGAAGTGGTGGGGGACTGGCGCCTGGACGCCTGCGGTTTCCAGTTCGAGGGCCAGCCGGAACTGGCCGCGGACTGGCCGGAGGAGGCGCTCCAGGCAGCCCGGAGCGGGGAACGGCTCGACGTCCACCGCACGGGAGAGGACGGCGCCCCCGGCTACAACTGGAAGATCGGGATGCCGCGCACCTTCCGCGAGCTGCGGCTGAGCGGCCTGGCCCAGGCCATGGCCCTGTTCTCCCTGGGGATGCTGATCGTGGTCACCCGCTGGTGGCGCCTCCTGGCCGTGGCGGGCTGCCCCACGAGCTGGGGCAACGCCTTCCGCCTCACCTTCCTGGGGATGTTCTTCAATCTGGCCGTGCCCGGGCTGACCGGTGGGGACCTCATCAAGGGGGTCATCGCGGCCAAGGAGAACCCCACCCGTCGTGCCGACGCTCTGGTCTCGGTGCTGGTGGACCGCCTGCTCGGGTTGGGGGTCCTGGCGGCCCTCGGCGCGGTCGTGATCCTGATCTCCGGAGAGACCTTCCAGGAGCTGCGCGGCCCGGTCCTGACCCTGCTCGCCATCGGCGCGCTCGGTTTTGCCCTCTACGCCAACAAGCCCGTGCGCAAGGCCACCGGCCTGAGCGCCCTCGTGGACCGGCTCCCGTTCGGCGAGAAGCTGCGCTCCCTGGACCGCGCGGCCATGCTCTACCTGCGCCATCCGGTCGAGCTGGGCCTGGCGATCCTGTTCTCCCTGGCCAACCACCTACTGATCATCTTCGGGATCGCGGCCCTGGGCGGGGCCTTCGGGGTCGAGGACGTCGACCTGATCGATTACCTCGTGCTCGTTCCCGTTGCGAACATCGTCAGCGCCCTGCCGGTGGCCCCCGGCGGCTGGGGCGTGGGCGAAGCCGTCTTCAAGTTCCTGTTCGAGATGATCGGCGCCAGCGGCGTCATGGGGGTGGCGATCAGCGTCACCTTCCGACTGTGTCAGCTCACCTTCGGTTTCATCGGTGGCATCTTCATGCTCCTGCCTTCCAGCAAGGCCGAGGTGCGTGAAGCGGCCCAATAGGCATCCAAAAGCCCCACGCGACATGAATCTACTCGTCATCGGCACCCTGGCCTTCGACAACATCGAGACCCCCTACGACAAGCGCGAGAACGTGCTCGGCGGCTCGGCCACGCACTTCGCCCACGCGGCCGGCTTCTTCGGCGGCGTGCGCCTGGTCGGGGTCGTGGGAACGGACTTCGGCGACGAACACCTCGAGAAGTTCCGCGCCATGGGCATCGACTGCGCCGGGGTCGAGGTGGCCGAGGGCAAGACCTTCCGCTGGTCCGGCCGCTACGAGGCCGACTGGAACACGCGCGTCACCCTGGACACCCAGCTGAACGTCTTCGCGGACTTCGATCCCCGGGTGCCCGCCGAGGCGCGCGACGTGGACTACGTGTTCCTGGCCAACGCCGAGCCGAAGATCCAGATGAAGGCGCTCGACCAGTGCAAGAGCCCCAAGCTGGTCGTGGCCGACACGATGAACCTGTGGATCGACATCGCCAAGGAGGACCTGCTCGCGCTCCTGAAGCGCATCCACGGGCTGGTCCTCAACGACGAAGAGGCGCGCATGCTGACCGGCGAGGCCAACCTGATCACCGCCGCCCGCAAGGTGCTCGACCTGGGCCCCGACTTCGTCATCCTCAAGAAGGGCGAGCACGGAGCGTTCCTCGTGGGCAAGGACATGCACTTCTCCCTGCCGGCCTACCCGGTCGAGAGCGTGGTCGACCCGACCGGGGCCGGCGACTCCTTCGCCGGAGGCTTCATGGGCTACATCGCCTCCGTCCAGAACATCCAACCCCAGACCCTGCGCCGCGCGATGCTCTACGGCACGGTCACCGCGTCCTACTGTGTCCAGGGCTTCGGCGTCGAGGAGCTCCAGAAGCGCCAGCGCACCGACGTGGAAACGCGCTTCAACGACCTGCTGTCGATCGTGACCCTGTGAGGCGCGACGGGCGCCGGGTCTTCCTGGCCCTGGCGCTCGGCCCGGAGAAGGGCCGCGAGCTGTTCGAGGAGATCCTGCCGTCCCTGGGGGGAGCGGAGGCCGGGCGAGGCTTTCGCCTGCCCCGTCCGGAGGGCCTGCACCTGACCCTGTACTTCCTGGGCCCGAGGCCTGGCGAGAGCCTTGGGCCCCTGCGGGCCGCCATGCAAGAACGCTGCACGCACCTGCGGGCAGCCCGACTCCTGTTCGACGGCACCGGTTGCTTTCCCCGCAAGGGCAGCGAGCGCGTCCTGTGGGTGGGGGTGCAAGAGGAAGAGGGGAGCCAAGGCCGGCTCGCCGCTCTCCGCGAGGCCACGCTGCGCGCCCTGGACGACCACGGCGTCGACACGAGTCGCGAGCGCGCCCGGACCTACCGGCCCCACGTGACCGTGGCCCGTCCCCGCCAATTCGGCCAGGTACCCCGAGGGTTCCACGAAGCCCGTCCCGCCGGTGGCTTCTCCGCGCCCGAGGTCACCCTGTTCGAATCCGTCCGCGGCCAGGCCGCGGCGCGCTACCTGCCCGTCTGGTCGATACCGCTTCGGAAATCTTAGCCACGGGAAGAGCCTCTTCGTTGGCAGGATGCCTGTGCCTACGGCTCAGCCGGCGTGGACACTCACACAAGGCCCTACCACACGGGCAGGCCCACAGCATGGAGGAGGAGCGACCTCCTTGAGCTAGCGGGATACGGACCCCACCGGGTCGGTTTGGTGCACGGGCGCGGGCCGGCACCCCCAAATGGCGAGGAAGCTGTCTTCTTCGGTCGACGCCGAGAATTCGCCCCCGACGAACAGGGCTCGGCGACCGTGGGTGTGGAACGAAGCCAGCACTAGGACCCCGTCAGATAGGTCGTTGGGGACCGGGCTCCAGTCGGTCCCATCCCACCGGCCCAGCTGGCTCACGGCAAGGCCACCGGAACTGTTGAAGCTCCCCGCTGCGTAGAGGGCAGGCTCCAAGCCATCGTCGAATACGGCCAGGTCGACCACGATGCCGTTCAATCCATCGCCGAGGGACTCCCAGCTCGAACCGTTCCACCTCGCGATGCGATTCCGGGGCTGACCTTCGATCTCGTAGAACGTGCCGCCGGCGTAGAGCGCGGCCCCCGTCCCGTCATCGAAGACGGACAAGCATTTCACTTCGCCCCCCCAATCGCCGCCCAGGGCGTCCCAGGTGAAGCCGTTCCACTTGGCCACGCGACCGCCATCCCCGGGGATGTAGAAGTTGCCGGCCGCATAGAGAGCCGCCCCTCCACCGTCGTCGAACACGAGCAGATCGTCGACGGTCCGCAACACTCCCCCCTGCAGGGCGTCTCCGACCGCGGACCAGTCCGTCCCGTCCCACCTCGCGATGGAGGCCGCAGCGACTCCACCTGCCGTATCGAAGGGACCACCGGCATAGAGCGCGCCGTCGTAGACGGCCAGGCTCCGCACCTCGTCATCCGTGCCGCTGCCGAGGGGCGCCCAGTTCGCGCCGTCCCATTTCGCCACATGGTTCGCGGAACTGCCTCCGGCTTCGAGGAAGGAACCGCCGGCATAGAGCTCTGGGCCGTCACCGTCGTCGAAGCTGGCCAGGGCCAGGACTTCGCCGACGACTCCGTCTCCAAGGGCGGTCCAGTCAGCGCCATCCCACCTCGCAAGGCCGTTGGCCGGCACGCCATCCACCGAGCCGAAGGCTCCTGCCGCGTAGAGCACGGGGGCACCGGCTTCCTGGCTCGTCAACAGGACTCGAACGTCGTCACTGAGCCCTTTGCTGAGAGCCGACCAGTCCGAGCCGCTCCAGGAGGCGATTCCCAGCGCAGAGTTCCCTCCTGCCTGTTCGAACGATCCCCCCAGATAGAGCTCCGGCCCGTCGCCGCCATCGAAGACCGTTACTTTGTCAAACTTGATGTTCCTGATGGCTTCGGCCTGTGTTTTCGCCAATTCGGGGATCTTATCTACCAACAGCAGTCCGATTGCTGCCTGAGGGTTGCCAGCGGCAGCGTCAACCAACTTTTGGAAGCCCGCGGCTTGAGCATCCAGTACTTTGCGAATACCTTCCGCTTCGGCCTGGTAGTGGGCCAGTACAGCAGCTGCTTCTCCTTCGGGTCGGGCGTGTCCAGCCGGACGTAGTTCGCGCCCAGCTCGT
>JAUIEE010000058.1 GCA_030428965.1 bacterium
GTTCTCGACGCTGATGGCGTAGTCCCCCTCCTGCTCGGCACACACGCGCACGCAGCGGTAGCACGAGATGCAGTGGTCGTAGTCCCGCAGGATCATCGGATTGGGATCGTCCTTGCGCGAGCGCCCGGACTGCTTGCCCTGGAAGCGTGAGCCGTCGGCTTCGTAGCGTACGGCCAGCTGTCCCAGCTCCTGGGAGGCGTAGCCGCGCAGAGGGTCGATGTGGGCGCCGGAGGGGTTCTCGGAGACGACCAGATCCATCAGCGTCTTGCGGTGACGCTCGATGGCCTCGGTGCGGGTGTGCACCACCATGCCCGCCGTGGCCAGGGTCGTGCAGGAAGCCACGGGATTGCGAGCGCCTTCGAGCTCGACGACGCACAGCCGGCAGGCCCCGAAGGCCTCGAGCCGATCGTCGTAGCAAAGGGTCGGGATCTCCGCGTTCAGGCGGCTGGCGACCTGGTAGATCGTCTCGCCCTCCTCGAAGGCAACCTCGTTTCCATCCAGGGTGATCGTGCGTCGAGACGTCATGGGGAGCGCTCCTCCAGGCGGGCGTCGACCGCGTGGGGGAAATCACGCAGCAGGCTTTCTGTGATCAAGGGGGCGGCGATGCCCAGGCCGCAGGCGCTGACGGCGGCCATGGTGTGACCGATGTCGTGCACTTCCTGCTTCCAGGCCTTCTTGTCCGCCGGGCCCGCTTCGCCCGACAGCCGCTCGGTCAAGCGCTGGGTGCCGATCCTGCAGGGGAAACACTTGCCGCAGGACTCGTGCGCGAAGAAGGACATCGCCTGGCGGGCCACGTCCACCATGTCCCGCGAGTCGTCGAACACCATGACCCCGCCCGCGCCGAGGAAGGAGTCCCGGCCCCGAAGGCAGGGCTCGTCGAGGGTCACGTCGAGGTCGGCCAGAAAGCCGCCCGAGAGCCCGGCCATGGTCACGGCTTGAATCGTGCGGCCTGCCCGGGGCCCCCCGGCCCACTCGAACAGGAGTTCAGGCAACGGGAGGCCGATGGGGACCTCATAGTTGCCCGGGCGCAAGACGTCCCCGGACAGGCTGATGATCTTGGTGCCCGCGTGTTCGCCCTCACCGAGGGAGCGGTACCAATCCGCGCCCCGCTCGAGGATGCGTGGCACCGAGGCGAGCGTCTCCACGTTGTTGACGGCCGTCGGCTTGTTCTCGAAGCCGTGGGTGACCGGGTAGGGGGGCCGGTTGCGGGGGAAGGGGTGCTTGCCCTCGAGGCTGTTCAAGAGCGAGGTTTCCTCGCCGCAGATGTAGGCTCCTGCTCCCCGCCGAACATGGATATGGAAGGAGAATCCCGTGCCCAGGATGTTCTCCCCCAGGAGCCCGGCTTCCCTGGCCTCGGCCAGGGCGTGCTCGAGGATGGCCTGGGTGTGGGGGTACTCGTAGCGCAGGTAGATGAAGCCCCGCTGGGCACCGGTCGCGAAGCCTGCCAGGGCCATGCCCTCGAGCACGGCGTGCGGATCATAGTCCATCAGGACACGATCCTTGAAGCAGCCCGGTTCGCCCTCGTCGGCGTTGCAGACGATCGTCTTCGGGGTGCCGTCGGCCTCGGCCACGGCGCGCCACTTGCGACCGGTCGGAAACCCGGCTCCCCCCCGTCCCGCCAGTCCGCTGGCGTCGATGACGTCGAGACACCGTGCCGGCGTCTGTTCGCGCAGGGCCCGCTCCAGGGCCCGGTAGCCTCCGTTGGCGCGGTAGCCCGTGAGCCGTGCCTGTTCTTCCGAGCGCAGGTGGGCGAAGCAGCACTCGTCGCGACCGCCGGGATTGGGAGCCGGTCTCGGGGCCGGGGTTTCGCGCGGCGACTGGCCCGGCTGGCAGGCGAGGTAGCGATTGCCGATGAGGACGGGGATCGGATCGTCGCAGCGCCCGGCGCAGGGCATGGGGCTCGCGCCGTCCAGCTCGTCGATGAGCTGGTCGGCACCACGCAGCTTGCAGATCGGACCATCGCAAACGCGCGGCTTCGCGTGCCCTCCCTCTTCCCGGGCGAAGTGGTGGTAGAAGGTGACCGTTCCGTACAGGTCGGCCAGGGGAATCCGAAGACCGTCGGCCACGGCCCGGAGCGCCTGCTCCGAGAGATGGCCGTCCCGGTCGTGGAAGGCGTGCAGGAGCGGAAGAAGTGGCGCCGGCTCGGATTTCCAGCGCTGCACGAGGTCTTGATCGGAACTCACGCGACAACGGTACCGCAGGGTGGTCTCGGCTCACAAGGAGGTACCGGGAAGCCGGCCCGCGGGAAGGGCCACGTGAGAGCCCGCATGCCTCGGGACACCTACACCCGAGCGTTCCGGACAAGGGCGTATCGGGGCGAAGTGCGTCGGGGAAACGCCCCGGGGGATGACCGGGGGGGGGGCGGAGAGCCGAGGCTCAGCTCTCGTTGCGCTTGCGCTTGCCCGAGCTCCGCCTCTTGGAGGAGGTCGGAGCGTTCTTCAGGGTGAAGCGCTTGTCTTCCACGAGCTGCAGCAGGTCGAAGGTGCTGAGGAGGCCGACCACCTTCTTCTCATGGGTCACGATGACGTGGTGGATGCGGTGGTTGCGCATGATGCGCGCGGCCACGTGGACCCCGGAGTACTGGGGGACCGTGTAGACCTTGCGGGTCATGACCTTGGCGGCCTTGGTCTCCGGAGCGTGCCCGTTCAGGAGGTCGCTCGAGGTGATGATCCCCCGCGCTTCGTTCTCCTCGTTGACTACAGGCAGAGAGTTGAACCCGTGCTCCAGCATCAGTTGGCGGACGCTGTCGATCGTCTCGTGCTGACGGATGGTCTTGACCGAGGTCGTCATCAGGTCGCCGATGCTGACGGTGCGGGGTCCGGCACGGTCCCCGGGTGACGGCAGCGGGCGCGTGTGCTTCTTCATGGGGCGTCCATCCTGCCGTAGAAGGGCGCACAAGGGCCTGGGGAGAAGTGCGTACAGCGTGGCGGGCTTGGTCGTAGGCGCTGATCCTCGGCTATGGTTCGGCCTCCTCGTTCGGATCCGGTCGGATAGGCTCGAAGTGTTGCCGGACCGAACGGGCCCCGCGAGGATCGTGGACTCTTGGCCTGCCCTTTCCGAGGGCGTTGGGCTGGCGCCCAAGACGATTGGAGATCGAGGTAGAGACCCATGGCGACGGCCGAGAACATTCATGACGATCACGCCGAGTTGCGGGTCGAGATGCGAGACGTCGAAGCTCAGCTCTCGGGACTGCGCGAGGACGGCTCGCCTGAAGCCATCGCCCGCTTCCATGCAAGACTGACGGACTACCGCAGCCACCTTCGCAACCACTTCCAGGACGAGGAGCGCAGTGAGTCCTTTGCCTCGTTTCGGAACGGGGATCCGATGGCCCGTGTACGGGTGGACAAGCTCTGTCTCCAGCACCGCGAGTTCCTGGGTGAGCTCGATCGCATCCTTGTGGATCTGGGCTCGGGCGCGATCACTCCCGAAGGGCTCGAGTCGATCGCGCTGGAGGTCGATCATCTCTTCACGAACCTGCGTTGGCACGATTCGGTCGAGACCGGTCTCCTCAAGCGCCTCGCGGAACGATAGGGCAGCGTCGGCCGGGGAGCCGGGTCGTGTGAAGTGCGACGCCGGTCTCGCCTTGGCGCCGTCGCGGGTCTGCCCCCAGGACTTGGGAACGAACCGCACCCGATCGCAGCGGGCCCGGTGCCGCCCACAACCCAACGACCGGTTCAACCCTGCCCCCAGGTGGTCGGACGCTGGCCTACGGGGTCCCGCCAATGGGGCTTTCCGGGGCGCAGCTCGGAGGCAAAGTCCTTCGTTCGACGTTGGCTTGCTGATATCATCTTTCTTCCGATCCCGCGGTGGGAAGGGCGTT
The DNA here is from genome assembly GCA_030428965.1 of bacterium. Classification (GTDB taxonomy): domain Bacteria; phylum Planctomycetota; class UBA1135; order UBA1135; genus JAUIEE01. The sequence continues at coordinate 3,821 of JAUIEE010000058.1, forward strand.
GAACATGGGCCACATTCCTCACGAAACCCTTGGATGGCGGGAGTGGGTGGCGTTGCCCGAGCTCGGGATCGATGCGATCAAGGCCAAGGTCGACACCGGGGCTCGGACCTCCTCCTTGCACGCTTTCGATCTGGAGGAGTTCCGGGTTGGCAAGAAGAAGATGGTCCGCTTCAAGGTCCATCCTGAGCAGCGGGACACCGACCGCGTCGTTGAGACCGAGGCGCCGGTCTGCGACTGGCGCAGGGTGAAGTCCTCCAGCGGGCAGTCCGAGATGCGTCCCGTGATCCTGACCGCGATCGAGGTTCTCGGCGTGCGCTGGGAGGCGGAGCTGACCCTGACTCGCCGCGACGAGATGGGATTTCGAATGCTCCTGGGGCGACAGGCCACGCGGCGACGCTTCGTGGTCGACCCGGGGGCCTCCTACCTCGGCGGAAAACGCGCCAAGCTGGCCAAGCGCGGCAAACGCAGCAAGAGCAAGAAGCGCTCGAAGTAGGAACCAGGCCCAAGGCAAATCAAAGAGGTACCTAGCAACGTGAAGATCGCCATTCTCTCCCGACAAAAAGAGCTCTATTCGACGCGCCGCCTGCTGGAAGCCGGAAAGGAAGCCGGGCACGAAGTCGTTGTCGTGGACTACCTGCGCTGCTACATGAACATCGCGGTGAATCGCCCCCAGGTCATCTACGGCGGTGCGACCCTCGAGCCCGATGCCGTGATTCCCCGCATCGGAGCCTCGAACACCTTCTACGGCACCGCCGTCGTTCGCCAGTTCGAGATGATGGGCGTCTTCCCGATGAACGAGTCCCAGGCCATCTCCCGATCGCGTGACAAGCTGCGCTGCTTGCAGCTGTTGTCGCGCAGGGGCATCGGCCTGCCGGTGACGGGCTTCGCCCACTCCACGAAGGATGTCCAGGGAGTCATCAAGTCGGTGGGGGGCGCTCCGCTGGTCGTCAAGCTGCTCGAAGGCACCCAGGGCATCGGGGTCGTCCTGTGCGAAACGCAGAAGGCGGCCGAATCGGTCATCGAGGCCTTTCGCGGTCTCAACGCCAACATCCTGGCGCAGCAGTTCATCAAGGAGGCCGACGGGGAGGACATTCGCGCGTTCGTCGTGGGCGACAAGGTCGTGGCCGCGATGCTGCGCAAGGGAGTGGAGGGCGAGTTTCGGTCGAACCTCCACCGGGGCGGTACGGCGAGGGTCGTGAAGATCTCCAAGGAAGAGCGCAGCACGGCCGTTCGCTCCGCGAAGGCGATGGGGCTCCGGGTTTGCGGAGTCGACATGTTGCGTTCGGATCGCGGTCCGGTCGTGATGGAGGTGAACTCCTCTCCGGGCCTCGAAGGCATCGAGAAGGCGACCGGCATCGATGTTGCGGGTCACATCATCAAATACATTGAACAAAATGCCTCGCCCCAAAAGGCCCGCGATCGAATCAAGGGTTGAGCTTGCCAGGCCGCTCGAGGTTGGCGGCGAAGTGATCGCTCCCGGACAGCGGCTGCGCTTCGACCTTCCCGTGGCCCTGTTGCCGACTCACACCCAGCTCCACATCCCGCTGACGGTCCTCAACGGACTGCGGCCCGGTCCGGTCCTCTGGATCAGCGCCGTCGTCCACGGAGACGAGCTGAACGGACTCGAGATCATTCGCCGTGTGCTCGAGGAGATCGAAGCTCCCCTGTCGAGGGGCGCCCTGATCGCGGCACCGATCGTGAACGTGTTCGGATTCATCGGCCAGTCGAGGTACATGCCCGACCGGCGGGACCTCAATCGATCCTTTCCCGGTTCACGGACAGGATCCCTGGCCGCGCGTATGGCCGAGCTCTTCATGAAGGAGGTCGTCGCTCGGTCCACCCACGGTATCGACCTGCACACGGCCTCCCAGGACAAGTCCAACCTGTCTCAGATCCGGGGAGACCTGCGTGACCCGGAGACGCTTCGAATCGCCACGGCCTTCGGTGCGCCGGTCATGGTCCAGTCTCGCACCCGGAGCGGTTCGCTGAGAGCGGCGGCGGCCAAGCGTGGAATCCCGACGGTGCTCTATGAGGCGGGCGAGCCGCAACGCTTCAACGAACCCGAGATTGCGATAGGAGTGCGGGGGGTCATGGGGGTGCTGCACGAGCTGGGCATCTACAAGAAGAAGAAGCGGGTCAAGGTCCAGCGCTCCCTGCTCGTCCAGGACAGCAGCTGGGTTCGCGCCAGGCGTGGGGGCCTGCTTCGCTTGGAGGTGCAAGAGCAGGCGATCGTCGAGGCGCGCGAGAAGATGGGCGTCATCTCCGATCCCTTCGGGGAAGACAGCGTCCCCGTTCGCGCTCCCTTTCGGGGCATCGTGATCGGCAAGACCACCAACCCCGTCGTGCACGGCGGAGACGCGCTGGTTCACCTGGGCAAGCTCTAGGAAGGTTCGCTTCTGCGCCAGCGGCTGCCGTGCAGCGGTGCGCGCCCGGGAGGAGGCTAGCGGTCGCCGGTGTGTTGAATCCCGCCGGTCGTGTTCTGTCGTCCCGGGCCGAGCCCCTTGCCCCCGCGGATCGACCCGCGCTTGTCGTCCTCGACCGTGATCTCGATCTGATCGGCCTCCACCAGCCGCTTGAGCGGCGGGTGTTCCAGGGCCTTGGGCGTCACCGTTCCGGAGCGCAGCGGGCCCAGGCGCAGTTTCTTGCCCCCGGGCAGGGGCACGGTGAGGGGCTTTTGGGTCTTGTTGTGAATCTGGGGCATGGCTGGGGACCGTCGCGTCTCGACCCAGCGTACCAGGGGCCAGGCGCTGGGCTCCCGTTCACCCCTCTTTTTGGCGCCCTTCCAGGCGCCTCCTATTTGGGCAGGAAGGCAATCTGTCCGGCGGGATAGTTGAACACGATCCGGAAGGGCTGGAGGAGCTCGTTGCCCAGGTTGCCGAGCACCGCACCTCCGCTGACGATGCCGACGTCCGTCGTCGCAAAAGTGGCGTTGACGGCTTCGAAGCGCCGCCCTCCCAGGGCGAACCACTCCAGCTGACCCGTGCTGGCGGACTGGCTTCCGCCCACCCCGCCGATCGTCGTCGTTCGCAGCGTGCGTCCGTCGAGCAGGTCGTACTGCTCCACCGCGGGGGTGAAGAACAGGACCGCGTGGTTCGCCCCCGTATCGATCTTGAACAGACCGTCGTGGTCGCCCTCGAAGCTGCAGCGCACCGTGGGGAGCTTGTCCCGGACGGTCAGTTCGGACCAGCTGCCCCCTTCCAGCCCGTAGTTCGCGGGATCGTGGAGGGCCAGATCGAGGGTTTCGAGATCCAGTTCGACGACGGTGCGGGCGAAGAGATCGTAGCCGCAGATCCCGGCCACGGGCACGCCGAACGAGGGCTCGAGGAACGAGAGGTCCAGCTCGACGTAGATGGGACGCTCGATCTCCACGGGGCCGAGCTCGAGGCTTTCCCCCTGCCGGAAGCCGGCGTCCACGCTGCCCGCCGTTCCCACGGCCAGGACCTTTCCGAAGGAGGGCATCTCGAGTTGCTCGGCGACTACGGGGTCGATGCAAAGCCGGCCCGCGCCGGTGTCGAGGATGAACCAGCCCACCTCCTCTCCGTCGATGTAGGGCTTCACGATCAGGTGCCCGCTCTGGACGCGGCGCAGCTCGACCTCGTTGCCGAGGTCCGGATAGAAGTTCGTGTCCTCGGCTCGCTTCGTGGGGAGAGCGTAGGTCCCCGCGTCGGTGGCGATGCTCTTGGAGCTCTCGATGCGCAGGGTGCCGACATGGTGCGCCTGTCGACGCACGACCTCGTGGGCGATCGGTATGCCGGCAACCGGCCTGTAGTCACCGTAGGTGAGGCTGGAGGCGTGGGTGCCCACGCCTTCGGTCAAGAAATGGGGCAGCCACGTCTGCGGATCGAGGTCGAGCCGGGCTCGAATGCCCGAGCCGGGCACGAAGAGCTCGAACGTGGGGACCTTGGAGTCGGGGAGCGGACGGACTTCGATCGGCGCCTGGGGCTCTAGCCAAAAACCCGAGTGGACCCACTGGGCGAGCACCATCATGGCGTCTTCCCCACACCCCTGGATCAGGACCGGTCCTCGGCGTTCCCGGGACCAGAGGACGTCTCCGTCCCAGGCGGTCGGGCCGGCCAACGGGCCCTTGGGCTCGAACCGGAAGCGACCGTCCCGCGCGAAACGCAGGGTGAAAGGTGTGAGCATGTCCTGGGCGTCTTGCTCGCCCTCGAAGGCGAGGTCTTCGCCGAGTTCGCTCCAACGCTCTCGTTGGGCCGCGTCGCGGGCCTTCTCGAGCTGAGGGACTCGGGGTGCGATCGCGCTCTCCTCCTGGGACGTTCCGAAGGGTGCGAGGCAGGCGAGGGCGGGAAGAAGGAGCGTGCGTAGGTTCATTTCGATAGCCTTTCGTCGCTGGTTCCGAGGAGGACGGGCGTCAGGGCCAGGGTGACGGCAAAGGGTTGTCCCTGGGTGTTCTCGGCCTTGCTGGCCAGGAGTTCCTGGAGCGCCTCGAGGTGTTGGTTGACTTGCTCGAGCTCCTTGCGGCCGAGACGCACCTTCATGCGGCGCACGAGCAGGTTGCGCTGGGCGCCCTGGTCCTGCGCTTGACCGCTTTCCAGGGCTGCGCTGACCTCACGGCCCGCTTGCCGCAGGAGCGTGCCGGCCCCGCGACCCCAGACCTCACGGTTGCGCCTGGAAGTCGAATCGAGGGGCAGCGAGATGGTCTTGGCCGTCAGCTCGTAGACGGCCGCCGTACGACCCGGCCGGCCGTCGTCGCTCACGAGGTCGGGTCGCTCGGCCATCACTCCGATCTCCACCATCTTCTTGACGTGGTAGTAGAGCGAGTCGGGTGGCCGGCCCAGGCGCGCGGCGAGCTGCGCGATCGTGGCGGGCCCCGTGACCTGCAGGCTCTCGACCAGCTCGATCCTGGCGGGCTTGAAGAGCTCCGCCATGGCTTTGGGGGCGAGTTCGAGCACCTCTGCGCGGGTCGTGGTCATGGGACCCTATTCTTGGATAAAGCGGCAGGATTTCAAAAAACCGATCAGGAACTCGGTAAAAGGCCTCGGGCCCTCCCGGTAGGCTCTGCCCCATGGAACGCAGAAACGTAGGCATCCTGATATTCCCGGGCGTGGAGGTGCTCGACTTCGCCGGACCCTACGAGGTCTTCTCACGGACACGCACGGTGGCGGGCATGGCTTCCCGGCGAGACGAAGCCTCGGCACCCTTCCGGGTCGTCACCGTGGCCCCCGATCCCGGGGTGATCGCTGCGACCGGGGGACTCCGCATCGTGCCCGACTGTAGCTACGGGGATTCGCCCGAGCTGGACGTCTTGGTCGTGCCGGGGGGCTTTGGCACGCGTCCCCTGCTCGAGGACGCTGCCACCCTGGGCTGGATCGGCGACCGTGCGGGTCGGGCCGAGCTGGTGACCTCCGTCTGTACCGGTGCGCTGCTCTTGGCCAAGGTCGGGCTGCTCGCGGGGCGCCGCGCCACGACCCACCACGGCTCCCTGGCCGCCCTGGGGGAGCTGGACCCGACCATCGACGTGCGGCCCGGCGAGAGGGTCGTCGATGACGGGGTGATTTCCTCGGCGGGGGTCGCGGCGGGCATGGACATGGCCTTCTACGTGGTCGAGAAGCTCGTGGGGGCCGATGTGGCCGACGAGACGGCGCGCTACATCGAGTACCCCCGCCCGTAGACAAGAAAGCGGCCCCGGGCCGACTCCCGTGGGGCGGACCGAGGCCTGTGGGGTAGGAAAAGAGCGCCCTAGCGGGTCGTGAGGCCGCGCAAGGGACGACCGTCGATGTAGTTGTCGTCGCCGGCCGGCGGGAGGTTCAAGAGGGCCTGGTGGGCGTTGATGCGGCCCGCGCCCGAGTTGACGTCGATGCCCGGGGCGTCCACGTCCTCGGCCGTGTCGATGATGAGCTGTCGGATCTCGGCATTCGTCATGGACGGACGCTCGGAGAGGATCAGGCCGGCCAGGGCGGCCACGTGAGGTGAGGCGAAGGACGTGCCGCTCGAGGTCAGGTAGGAGTTCGAGGTATCGCACATCAGGATGTTCTCGCCGGGCGCCGCGACCTCGACCTCGGGACCGGGGTTCGAGAAGCCGCTGACGTTGTCGTCGTGGTTGGTCGAAGCCACCGCCATGATCTTGGGCAGGTTGGCCGGGTAGCCGACCGAGGGGCCGTTGTTGCCCGAGGCGCAGTCCAGGAAGACGCCCGAGACGTCGTGGGCCGCGTCCACGGCCGCATCGATGGCGGGCGAGGTGCCGACGGTCAAGCTCAGGGTGATGATGTCCGCGCCGTTGTCCGCCGCGTACAGGATGGCGTCGTCGAGGACGGAGCCGATCGGGAAGAAGTCCCCCACGTTGACGGCCATCACCTGGACTCCGATCCCGTCGCAGCCTCCTCCGGCCAGGCCGACGACACCGATCGAGTTGTTGCCCTGGGCGGCCACGACGCTGGCCACGGCGGTTCCGTGCCAGAAGGCGCCGGACGGGTCGTTGTCGTCGTTGGTGAAGTCCCAGCCGCGTACGTCATCGATGAAGCCGTTGCCATCGCTGTCGATGCCGTTGAGGGTCTCGGCGCTGTTGATCCAGATGTTCCCGGACAGATCCGAGTGCGTCCATTCCGTGCCGCTGTCGAGCACGGCCACGACGACGGACGCGTCCCCGTCGTTGATGGTCCAGGCCTCGGGAGCGTCCACGTCGGCATCGCTCGTTCCACCGGTCTGCCCCGTGTTGTGGAGGTGCCAGAGGGAAGAGTAGCTCGGGTCGTTGGGCGGAGCTCCGACGTAGCGCCCCAGGGTATTCTCGTGGACGTTCTCGAAGGCGCCGCTGGCACGCAGTTCGCGGACGAACTGCATCACGTCCTGGCCGGCGGGGCTGAGGATGTCGTGGAAGCCCAGACGGTTGCTTCGCAGGAGTCGCGCCGGGGAGGCGTAGCGTCGGTTGGCGGTCACCCGTACGAGCTTGTCGGCAACCGGCTCCCCGTCGCGGCTGCGAACCGTGATCACCTGGGGATCGACGACGAAGGCGTGTGCTCCCTCGTGCCGGATCCAGCGATCACCGTTGCGCTCGTAGCGCAGGCGGCCCGCGTCGATGGAGGTCTGGGCGGAGAGGCCCGTGGCGAGGAGCAGGAAGGCTAGGGCTGTGCTGGTCTTGATCATGGCTGGGGGAGAAGGGGTTGGGGTTCGCGACCCACCCTAGCCCCTGCTCCCGGCAGCGAAAGAGGTCCACCTCGGTTTGTTTGGGCACGCCGTGCGACCGTGCCAGGGGTTGGCCACAGGAACGACCCAAAGGTTCGAACGAGCTCTGGGGAAACCCGACGAGCGGTGTAGTCTGATCCCATGTCGATCACACTGCGTCGCGCCGTCTGCTGCTCACTCCTCGCCGTCTCCTGGTCGGGCTGTGGGGCCGTCGAAGGAGAGTCGGCTCCCCTGCTTGCCGCCCCCAGCCGGGAGGGCTGGAAGGAAGCGGCCGCCTATCCCGGCTTCACGTTGATCTCTCCCCTGGAATCCAAGCGGGTCTACCTGGTGGACATGTCGGGGAACGCGGTCCATCAATGGGACACGGCCGGCCGACCGGGGGTGGGGATGTACCTCACGGAACGCGGGACGTTGCTCAAGTGCTTGCGCGTTCCGGATCATCCCGTCTTTCAGGACGCCGGGGGCCATGGCGGCTGGATCCAGGAGATCGACTGGAACGGAGACGTCCTGTGGGACTTCCGCTGGGACAGCGACCGAGGACTCAGTCACCACGACGTCGAGCTCCTGCCGAACGGCAACCTGCTCATGATCGCTTGGGATCGCATGACCCGTGCCGAGGCCTTGGCCGCCGGACGGGACCCCGAGCTCCTGTCCGGCGAGGAGTGGTGGGGCGGCGCCGTGTACGAGATCCGGCCCACGGGCAAGCAGGGCGGCGAGGTGGTCTGGTCCTGGCACGCGATGGATCACCTCGTTCAGGATCGAGACCCGAAGCTGCCGAACTTCGGACGTCCCTCGGAGAACCCTCGTCGCATCGACATCAACGGTGACCGCAACCCCGAGCCCCCCGACCGCGAGGAGGAAGAGGATCTCGAGGATCAGATGGCGGCGCTGGGCTACGCCGGCGGAGGAGGCGTCCAGGAAGACGAGGAGGAAGAAGAGGATCCGGTGGACGCCGCCCGCCGGGCCAGGACGAAGGACGCCGACTGGATGCATACGAACGCGGTCGACTACAACCCCGAGCTGGACCAGATCGTCCTCAGCGTCCGACGCTTTGACGAGGTCTGGATCATCGACCATGCCACCACGACCGAAGAGGCGCGCGGACCCGCGGGAGACCTGCTCTATCGCTGGGGGAACCCCTTTGCCTACGGCATGGGGCGCTGGGAGGAGCGTCGACTCTTCGGCCAGCACCACGTTCAGTGGATCCCCGAAGGCTACCTCGGTGCGGGGAACTTGATCCTGTTCAACAACGGCGCGCCGCCCCGGGAGCACTCCTCGGTGGAGGAGTGGTGGGCGCCGCGCACGGCCGAGGGCCTCTACCCGCTCTCGACCGGACGTCCCTGGGGGCCCGAGCAGGTCGAGTGGAGCTACGCTGCTCCCGAGCCGGAGACCTTCTTCTCGCCCTTCATCTCCGGGGTCCAGCGCTTGCCGAACGGAAACACGCTCGTCTGCTCGGGAGCCCAGGGATGGGTGTTCGAGGTCACCGCGGGGGGCGAGGTCTGCTGGGACTGGAAGAACCCCTACGGCGCCTTGCCGGGCGAAGAAGAGGAAGACATGAAGAAGTGGCCCAACGCCTTGTTCCGGGCGGAGCGCTACGGGAACGAGCACCCCGGTATCCGCGCGCTGCGCGACAAGGGTGTCCCTCTTCCCCCGGACCCGGGCGTCGGGCCGGCGACGAACCAGTACGTGCCGAGCGACGAGGAAGGTGCGGACGAAGAGGGGTAGGGGCGTCCACCGCGCGACCTAGGCTTCGAGGTCGAGCTTCAGGCCGTGGTGCGAGGCTTCGAATCCGAGTCGCAGGTAGAAGCGCAGCGCCTCTTCACGGGAACGGTTCGTCGTCAGCTGGGCCAGGCGGCAGCCTCGCTCGCGGGCCCGTTCCAGGGTCCAGCGCATGAAGCGCTGTCCGATGCCGCGGCCGCGCTCGCTGGCGAGCACGCGCACGCTCTCGATCAGGGCGCGCGGACTGCCCTGATGACTGATGCAGGGCAGGAGGGTCCACTGCAAGGTTCCGATCACCTGGCCGTCGCGGGTCGCGACCAGGAGCTCGTTGTTCGGATCTGCAGCGATGGTTTCGAAGGCGCGAACGTAGGCTTCGGGCAGCGGAGGACCCGCATTCTCGCGCTCGCGTCCCCTGGGATCATCGACCAGGAGCTGCACGATCTCGTCGAGGTCCGCACGCTGGGCGAGGCGGAAGACAGGTTCGCTCTCGCTCACGTGGCGACCTCGAAGCCCTCGCAGCGCCAACCGGTCATGCCGCCGATCATCTCCTTCACCGGGCGTTCGAGCTCGGCGAGTCGTCGGGCTGCTTTCTGTGCTCCGTTGCAGTGGGGGCCCGCGCAGTAGACGACCATCAGCTTCTCCTTGGGAAACTCGGCCAGTCGCTCGACCGTGAGGTCGGCGTGGGGGATGTTCAGCGCCCCGGGGACGTGTCCCTGGGCGAAGAGCTTCGGGGAGCGCACGTCGACCAGGACGAAGTCGTCGTATCCCGAAGCGAGGCTGGCGGCGACGTCGGCGCAGTCCGTCTCGAAGGCGAAACGCTCGGCGAAGTACTCGAACGCGGCCTGCGAAGGGGCGGCTTCGACCTGGGCGACGGCGGATCTGAGGGATGTGCTCATGGGGACTGTTCGGGGCCATGGGTCAGGCAAGAGGGCTTCAGCATAGGAGCTGCACGTGTGGCGACCAGTGGCGGATATGACATCCTTCGATAAGATCGAGCCATGGTGTCCCGGCAGCGTCCCGACCCCCTCGAGGTGGTCGTCTTGGTCTACGACGGACTTTGCACCTTCGAGTTCGGCATCGCCTCGGAGCTGTTCGGCCTGCCGCGCCCCGAGTTCGAGAGCTGGTATCGCTACTCCGTGTGCTCGATGGACCCGGGGCCGCTTCGCCTGGGCGGCGGGTTGAGGCTCGAGACCACTTCCTCCCTGCGTCGGCTGGATCGCGCGGGCACGATCGTGATTCCGGGCTGGCGCGACATCGAGGAGCGACCTCCCGAGGCGGTGCTGAAGAAGCTGCAGGCCGCGCATCGACGGGGAGCTCGTTTGCTCTCGGTCTGTTCGGGGGTCTTCGTCCTGGCTGCGGCTGGGCTCCTGGATGGGCGACGGGCTACCACCCACTGGCGCTACACGGAACGGTTGGCCCGGCGCTACCCGCAGGTGAGTGTGGATGCCGACGTGCTCTACGTGGATGAGGGGGCGATCTTGACCTCGGCCGGTAGTGCCGCGGGGATCGACATGGGGCTGCACCTCGTGCGGCGCGACTTCGGTCGCGCCGTCGCCAACCAGGTCGCCCGTCGGCTCGTCGTCCCACCGCACCGGGAGGGAGGCCAGGCCCAGTTCATCGACGCACCGGTCGAGGACGAAGGAGGGCCGGGGCTGGGGCAGCTCTTGGACTGGCTCCGCAAGCACCTGCGCCACCCGCACAGCGTGGAGTCCATGGCGCGGCGGGCGTGTATGAGCGAACGAACCTTGGCTCGGCGTTTCCGATCGGCGACCGGCATGGGGCCCCACGCCTGGCTGACCCGGGAGCGCGTTCGCCGCGCCGAACAGCTGCTCGAGTCCACCTCCCTCGGCATGGAGGAAGTGGCCGAACGCAGCGGCCTCGGCTCGGCGCAACTGCTGCGCGTTCACTTCCGCCGCATCCTGGGTACGACCCCGACGGCCTACCGCAGGGCCTTTCGGCGCGGGGGCCCAGGTTCGGAGAGGTCCTAGGGCCGCCCTTGTCCCGTTTCCTAGCGCTGACATGCACGGGACGCGTGCCTAGTCAGCGGGCTGCACGAGAGCTTCCAGGGCGATCCGGATGGCGACTTCCTTGGCCTCGCTCACCTCGGCGTGGTGAGGGCAAAAAGAGTCCATCGATTCGCCGCCCGCCCGGACGTTTCCGTCCACGGCCAGGATGGCGCCGGTGGCCATGCCGCGCAGCGATCCGACCAGGAACAGGGCAGCGCACTCCATCTCAACGGCGAGCACGCGCGCATCGGCCAGCTCGCCGTAGTTCAACCCGTGACCCCCGACGCCCCCGTAGAAGCTGTCCTTGGTGGCGACGATGCCCGCGTGGACCTGGCGACCCTCCTTCCCGGCGGCGAGGGCCATGGCCCGGGTCAGCGCTCCGTCGGCAACCGCCGGGTAGCCGGGGGGAGCGAACTCCCGCCCGAAGCCCGTCCCCTGGACGGCCGCCGTGGCCAGCACGAGGTCTCCCCGATCGACCTCCGGCCGCAGGCCTCCACAGGTTCCGATGCGCAGGATGCGACGCACCCCTGCCGCAATCAGCTCCTCGAACGCGATCGCCGCGCCCGGCGCGCCGATTCCATGGGAAGTCACCACCAGCGGCAGGCCGCGATAGGTGCCCTGGAGCGTGCGGTACTCGCGAAAGTCCGCCAGGAGCCGGGCGTTCTCGAGGTGCCGTGAGATCTCGGTGGCCCGCGCCGGGTCACCACAGACGAGGGCGTTCGCCGGCAGGCTCCCGGGTTCCAGCAGGGTGTGGGGTAGAGGCATGGGGGTGGAGCTACTTCCTGTGCGACACGATACACCGATCCGGACCTCGCAAGAACGCCGCGGCTTCGAACCCCGGGCGGGTCGATTCAACCCGCGGTGACGGAGATCAGGTCTCGCGGGCGAGGACGATGATCAGGTCTCGAGCTCTAAGGGTGCGCCTTCGAGAGCGATCCGGGTTGAGATCGATCGCGCGGGGGGAGGTCGCACTGCGAGGGGAGTAGAAGCCCAATGCGATACAGCTCCTCGAGCTCGCAGCGCGCTGGACTTCCCTGAAGGAAACCTCTCCAGCGTCGATGCCCAGGTGATCGGGGGGACGCAGCGTGACTTCGAAGCCCCCCGAGCAGATGAGCTCGTCGAACACGGCGTTCAGCTCCGGCAGGAGGCCGACGTGCGCCAGGAGGTGGCTCAGCAGGCGCGGGCTCACGAAGACCACGTCGGCGTTGTCACGGATCAGGGTGGCGTTGTCGGCGTTGAGCAGCTCGACCAGGATGTCGGGAGTCTTGCTCTGCCCCGCAAGCACGGAGCGAACGACGAGAAGACCCATCAGCGTCCGGGCGTCCGCTTCTTCGGACGACTCCATCCAGTCGCTTGCAAGCAACAGGATATGGTCGTACTCGTGCGGCTTCAGAGGCGAGAGGTCTTGCTGGATGGAGTAGTCGCCGACCACGTGCTGGATCGAGACGCGCTCGGATTCGCCCAGGTGCGCGAGCAACTGCTCTCGCTCTTCCAGCCCCGTGCGCGTCATGAGCGTCACCTCGAAGTGCTCGGCCGGGGACTCCTGCAGCTCGGCGATCAAGGTCGGGACCTTGTGGCTCCAACCGAGAACCAGGAAGCGACGCTTGTTGCGGTTGGGGCTCGGAGGAAGCTCCTGAGGCTCCGGGGTCCGGTCAGGCTCCGAGGCCGGCTCTCGGGACTCGCAGTCGGCGTAGGTCTCGGCGATGAGGATCAGGCGATCGGAGGCCTCGAGCTTCGTGTCCGCATGGGGATTCAAGCGGACCACGGGCTCATCCTGGCCGGGCGAAACCGTCCCGAGCACCAAGGCGTTTTCGAAGCGCATGCTCAGCGAGTGGAAAGGCTGCCCGACCAACTCGGGGTACGAGCGGAGGTACACCCCGTTCCCCT
>JAUIEE010000059.1 GCA_030428965.1 bacterium
GGTGGAGGCGCGTATCATGCGCTTCAACGTCCTGATCCCGTGGGACGTGCAGGTCGAGCACGATGGGCCTTGGGAGCGCATTCCTCTCACTCCCGTGCGCGGCAACTCCCTGCAGGAGCTGGGCACGATCGGTTTGGATGAGGACGACCTGTTCGGAGCGGGCTACGAGCTCGCCCCGAACCTGCGCCTGCTCGGACAGGTCGAGCTGCGTTCGGCCTTCGAGGACGACTTCAACCTCGACGACGAGGACAGCGAGGATCGCCGGGACTACTCCCTGGCTTTCCGGGGGCGGGCCACCTGGACGCCGCTGGCCCACCTGGCGGCCGTTGCCGAGCTGCGCTACCGGCATCGCTGGCGCGATGACGACGAGGACGGCAGGTCCACCGATGGAGACGGCGAGCTGGGGGAGACCTTCGTCTACTGGCGCGATGCCCTGGGGTCGGGCCTGGACGTGCAGGTGGGGCGTCAGGATTTCGACGAGCGCCGCGAGTGGATCTACGACCAGAACCTGGATGCCGTGCGCGTGATCAAGAACTGGACGCGGGCACGACTCGAGCTGTCGGCCAGCACGACCTTGGCGGATGGAGACGAGCGCGACGAGGAGTCCCTGAACCTGGCAGCCTACCTCTCCAACGGCAACCCGAAGCGTCACCTGGCCCTGTGGACGCTCTACCGGGACTTCGATCTGGATCCCGACGACGGCCATACCCTGCACGTCGGTGGGCGCTTGTACGGTCACTGGGTGCCCGAGCACAAGAGCTGGCTGGATGTGGCGGCCCTGTCCGGAGAACGAGGCACCGCGGGGGGTGACGTGGCCCTCCAGGGATGGGGGGTGGACCTGGGGACCACCTGGAGTCCGGAGGGGTCGCCGTTCTCGTTCACCGCAGGCTACGCCTACGGGAGTGGCGATCGGGGGGGCGACGGCTCACGGGACCGTACCTTCCGCCAGACGGGTTTCCACGACAACAACGACCGTTTCGCCGGGGTCACGTCCTTCCGCTACTACGGAGAGCTGGCCGAGCCCGAGCTCGCCAACCTCAACATCTTCACCCTGGGGCTGGGGCTGCAGCTGGCGCCGCGCACCTCTCTCGACCTGGTCTATCACTACTACCTGCAGGACCACGCCCTCGACACGTTGTTCGATTCGGAGATCGATCAGGATCCGAACGGCATCGACGAGGAGCTGGGCTGGGAGCTGGACCTGATCTTCGGCTCTCGCCGCTGGGATCACTGGGACCTCGAGATCGTCGGAGCCTGGCTGCGACCCGGAGAGGCTTTCGACGAGGACGACGACGCCTTCCTGGGCAAGATCCAGCTGCGGTATCGATTCTAGGTCTTTGGGGGCGCAGACCGTCTGCGCAGCGTCCACCTTTTCATCAACAAGCAGACAACTCGCCTGGAGTTTGTCTTCCATGACAAGCGCCACTCCTCCGACGGCACACCGCATAGGGGACGATCGTAACCGCGCGCATCTGCGAATGTTCCGGACGGGGAGGGCTAGCCGGCACGAGGCTGGTCCCGGCGGACTATCGGAGCGAAGAGAGGCCGACTCCGAGCCCTGAACGGCAGCGGGGACCCGGCCCAGTGCCAGGTCCCCGCGTATCGGCCGAATGGTTCAAGGGGGGTGCACCGTGCAGCCAAGTGGACACGGATGCGAGGCCACTCCTTGGGGCAGCCAGTTTCAGTTGGGCTCGACGTTCCCTCCACGAATGAGGATGCGAGTGCCGTCGAACTTCGTGAGGGAGAATCCTCCGAAGTCCTCGTTCAGGGCCACCGAGTAGTCCTGAAGCAAGCTGATGGCCTGCTGTTCGCCGACGAGCATGCCGTCGACGCCGTCGGAACGGTAGTGCACACCGGCCGCGTCCCGCCCGAGGGAGATGTTGCTGGCGAGCTTGTTCAGCTCACCGCCGACCGTGAGGGCGCTTCCGCCGTAGGGGTTGAGGGCCGTGCCATCGTCGTTGGAGACGACAGGATCGGGGATCACGAAGTCCTCATTGAAGAACGTCTTGAGCGTGGTCGTGCACGCGCCGGCAATCGTGGCGTGGCCCGCGGGATAGCTCGGGTGGGTCGGGGAACCCTCGGTGAAGCCCATGGGCAGGAAGTAGGTGCCGCTGCGAGAGAACGCCTCGGCGACGCAGTCCGCGTCGAGCAAGTCGGGATGAATCTCGTAGGAGCGCTGTCCCGTCTTCATGAAGTGGACTCGTCCACCGAACACCTCCGGACGCAGCCGGCGGTGCTCCAGCCACTTGTGGTACCAGGCGCTGTTGAGCCCGAGGTTTCCTGCCTGGGTGACCAGGTCGATTACGTAAGGACCTCCAAGGCTCGTGAAGGCGCCCTGGTTGTCGATGTTGCCGTTGAAGTAGGGGTTGCCGGAATCGATGGCGGCTCCGCCGTAACCCAGGAGGATCAGTCCAGCGTTGAGGTACGCCTGGAACAGGACGTCACGATGGACGTACTCTCCGAGACCGCGGTTGTCGTGCAGGTACCGAAACACGGGTTCGAAGTTCAGCGTCTCGGCCGGCGCTCCCCCGCGCTGCACGTTGAGCCAGTTGGACTCGTCGACCATGAAGTCGACGGGCAGAGGCTTCTCGTAGCGCTGCTCGATCACCGACGGCCCGTAGGGCACGTCCTTCCACAGGAACTGACTGATGTAGGGGCCGTTGAGGTCTCCGGGGGTCGGTCCCCGGAAGATCGTCCCCGCGGTGACCAGGCCGCCTTGCTTGGGGCCAACGGCCTCCGAGAAGCCGTTGAGGTCCGCCAGCGCGGCCCCGATGCCGGCATCGGTGTCGTAGTGGTTGAAGGGCACGTCGCGCGTCAGCCCTTGCCAGTAGACCTCGCCCACCTCCGCGGCGGATTCCGCACTCCGGAAGCTCGGCGCCGGACGCATGCGCGTCGCGTGGCCATCGAGGCCCGCGAAGATGAAGCGGTAGGCACCCTGGGGGTTGGCGAGTCTGCGCGTGGCGGTCGCGTCGAGCGGGATCTGGTCCCAGTCGGAAGCCCGACCGGTCTGCTCCGCGCGCAAGAGATCTTGATAGGCGGCCGCCTGGATGGCCCGGCGGCGTTGTCCGCTCGGGTTGGTGCTTGCAGCCTGGAAGGTGGATTGGGCCGAAGCGCTGGGAGCCAGGGGCAAGCCGCCCAGGACGCCGCTCGCGCCGACTGCGCCGAGGTAGGCGGAGGACTTGAGGAACTTCCTCCGGGAGCTGGTCTTGGTCACGTTCTCGCCGGCGGAAACGGAGGTGGCTGGAGTGTCCTGCTTCATGATGCTTTCCTGGGACAGTCGTTTGGGGTGAAGGAGCTCTTGACCCGATTTGGGGGAGCCGCGCCCCATGCTAGCGACCTGGATCTCGGCAGGTGGGAACGGGGATGGAGAACCTGGTTGGTGCTCGAAAGTCGCCGATCGCCTGCGGCTGAGAGCGGCGTTCGGGTTCGAATGTGTTGGACAAAAAAGCGCTTCTGGTTCGATCCACCGCAACGCCGCACCGTATTAAGTGGATAGATCTTGGCGGTCGGTTGCGCGGTCATGCTTCCTCTGGAACCGCGGGCGGGTTGCACTGATCGCCTCGCGACCTCTACCTCTCATTCGTCGTTCCATGGGCCAGAAGAAGTTCCTGTACCTCTCCCGCCGCGACGTGGCGGACGTCGACGTGCCGATGAAGGAGATCGTTGCCACCCTGGAGACGGTCTTTCGGGAGAAGGGGGAAGGGGCTCTGGAGATGCCCCCAAAACCGGGGTTGCATCCCAGGCCCGACGCAAGCATCCGGGCCATGCTCGCCTACATTCCCAGCATGGACGCGGCGGGAGTGAAGTGGATCTCCGGCTACGGCAGGAACTACATCGCTGGACTCCCGAACATCAACGGCCTGATCATCCTCAACGATACGGAAACCGGCCTGCCCAAGGTGGTCATGGACTGTACCTGGGTGACGGCCAAGCGCACCGGTGCCGCGACGGCCGTGGCCGCGAAGCATCTCGCTCGGCGGGATTCTTCCAGCTTGGGAATCGTTGCCTGCGGAGCCCTTGGTCGTACGAACCTGGAGGCCCTGGCCCTCTCGTTCAAGCTCGAGAGAGTGCGCGCCTTCGACGTGGACCCTGCCCGGGCCAAGGCGTTTGCCGACGAGGTCGGAGAGCGCCACGGGGTCGAAGTTCAACCGGTCAAGCACCTGCGGCAGGCGGTGGAAGGGATGGACATCGTGGTGACGAGCGGACCGATCGTCTCGGAGCCTCGTCCGCCGATCGACCCGGCGTGGATGCAGGCGGGCTCTTTCGGATGCGCCCTCGACTTCGATGCGATGTTCCAGCCGGGGGCCTTCGCCGCGGCGGATCTGCTCGCGACCGACGACCTGCAGCAGCTCGACTACTTCCGGGGAACGGGGTACTTCCGCGAGACCCCCGAGGTGAAGCTGGACCTGGGCCGACTCGTTGCGTCGGGCCGCCGCCGGCGCCGTCGCAGGGAGCATCGAACGATGGCCATCCTGCTCGGCATCGGGGCCCTCGACGTTGCCGTCGGCAGCTTGATCTACGAGCGAGCGCGCTCCCTGGAGATCGGAACCGAGCTGCCTTTCTGACGCGGATCGGAGTCGAGACGACCTCCTGTCCTCGCTGAGGGAAGGAGCAGGTGCGATGAACCGGCGCCCTCGCCCTCCGGCCGCTGGAGCCCCGGTGCCATGCGGGCTACCCTGAGCGCCGGGGACGCAAGCCCGCGACGAGCGTTTGGTCCGTCCATCGGGCGGTTCGTCGGTTCGTGCTGCCCTCGGTACCCTGGCGGTATGGTCATGACCCAACTCCCGCGCCTCCTCGCATCGATCGCGTTGCCGTGGACCCTGCTCCTGGCCCTCGCTGGTCCGCTACCCTTCCAGGCCAAGGACTGGTACTCGGGCGGCCCGAGTCCTGTCCTCGGCGATGTCCAGGCCGCGCATGCGCGGGCCGAGGTTGCCCTGGCCGCCACCACCCCCGGTGACGGGCCTGATTCCCCCGAGGCGCGCCTGCGAACGTCGCTGGAGCGGCGCCTTTCCTTGCTGCAGGAGCTCGAAGCCTTGCTCGCCCGGCGTGTCGAGCTGGCGGAGCGCAAGGCCTCCTTGCCTGGGCGCGTCGATGCGTTGCAGGCCGAGCTCGTCGAGCTGGAGGGCTCCGATGTCCCCGCGCCGCCGGCCGCACCGACGAGTGAGGGGTTCGCCAGGCTCGAGGCGGAGCTCGATCTGCTGCGCAGCGAGGTCGCGGCGGCGCAGAGCTCGCTCGAAGGCGCCATGCGTCGCCAAGACAAGAGTGCCGACCTGCGCGCAGCCGCCAGCCAGCGGGTCAGCGATGCCGAGGCTCGCCGGGCGGATCTCCAGGGCCGCGTGGATGCGACACCTGCCGGCACGGCCCGCGAGCTCGTCCTGCTCCAGGCGGCCAACGCTGGAATCGATGCGACCGTGGGCACGACCCAGCTGGAGCTTCTCGTGTCCGAGCTCGAGGGGGACGAGGTCCTTGGCGACTACCGCAACGTGGCCCTGAACCTGGCGGAGCTGAAGCTGGGGCGCAAGGACCGCGAGCTCGAGCTCTACGGCCAGGCCCTGCGGCTCGCCCTGGATCGCGAGCGCAGCAAGACCGAGGCGGAGCTCGCGGCCAAGGCGTCCCAGGCGGATCAGGCCGCCGACCCCTATGAAAGGTTCGTCGCCAGCTGGGAGCTCGAGATCTCGCGCTCCAGGGCGAGCCTGGCCGACGCCGAGCCTTTCCGGGTCGACGTGTCGAGTGAGGTCCGGGAGCAGGAGCAGCGGCTGGCGAACGACAGGCACGAGCTCGAGCGTCTCAAGGCGGACGTGGAGCAGTCCGGCACCGGCGGTGCGGTGGGCGCGGCGATCCGGCGCCTGTTCACCCAGCTCCGCCAGCGCCGCAAGGTGGTCGAGCTCGCCTTCAAGCCGCGCTTCGAGGACCGCGCCACGGCGCTCGCCGACCGCCGCTTCGAAGTGGATCAGATGCTCTATGGGTTGAGCGAGCGCTGGACGGACGAGCTCGCGGCAGCTCTCCCCGAGCAAGCGGATCAGGACCCTGCCCGGACGCAGCGCGCACGCGCCTTGCGAGATGAGCTCCGTGAAGCGCTGCAGGCCGAGCGATCGGCTCTGACGGGGGCGATCAACAGCCTGCGTGAGCTGAGAGACGTCCAGGCTCAGCGTCGCCGGGAGCTGGCGGAGCTCGAGAGCTTCATTCACGCCAAGGTCTTCTGGATCCAAGACCGGGAGCCTCTCTGGGATCCGTCCGTCTGGTCGGCCTTGCCGCAGGAGCTGGAATTGATCTCGGGCGCGGTTGCGCGCCCCCTCGCCGGCGACTGGAGCGGCTGGCTCGGAGCGAAGCGCCTGGGGGATCTCGCCCCGGTGGGCCTCGCCTGCTTGATCCTGCCCTTCGTGGCCGTCCTCGCGCGCCGGCGGATTCGTCGTCTGTGCACGATCCGAGAGGGGGCCCCGAACAAAGCGTTGGCCCGCGCTGCCGGACTCTTCGTCCTTCGGCTCCTTCACTGCCTGCTCTTGCCGGGCGTCTTCGTCGCCCTGGGCGCCGTGGTGCGAACCGCCGAGCTGCCCGAGGCCACCGAGAGCACGCTGGTTCGATCGCTCCACGTCCTGGCCCTGTTCTTCCTGACGTCGTCTGTCTCCCAGACCTACCTGGCGGGCGGCGGTGAGGCTGCGCAGCGCGGGCGAAGCGTTCTCAGGTTCGTGGGTCTGGGCCTCTTGTTCCTCGGCCTGCCCTGGAGCCTGACCAGCTCCGGACTCTTCGAGGTCGAGCTCCTGCCGCGCCTTCTGCTCGTGGCTTTCCTGATCCTCGTGTCCTTCGGCACGTGGGTCTCCTTCTCCGGGGATTCGCCCGCGGCCCGGTTCGTGCTCGGCAACGGAGAAGGCTCCAGGATGGCGCGCGCTGCGACGCTCTGGTCGGCCTTCCTGGCCCTGGCGCTCGTCGCCTTGCCTCTGCTGGAGATCTCGGGCCGGCGCTTCGCCTCGAATGCCCTTGGCTGGAGCCTGGGCAAGACGCTGGTCACCATCCTGGTCCTGGCTGCCGTCTTCCGCACCGTCGGCGGGTTGATCGAGCGCGCGCTCTCGACCAAGCGCCGCAAGCGCGGAGCGCGCGCCGCGGAAAACGGTGAGGACGATCCGCGCAGCCAGCGCAAGCGCGCGGAACAGATCCGCGGCTTCCTGCGCGCGCTGTGCGTGCTGGTGGGGATCTGGGCCGTCGTCGGGTACTGGGGCTTGAACGACCAGGTGCTGGCCGCACTGCGCGGTTGGAAGCTCTACAAGGCCGGAGTGGACCCCGTGGACGGGAGTCAAGTCTGGGTCGTGGCGGCCGACGTGGTCTACTCGATCGTCGTCCTCTTGGCCACGGTCTGGTTCCTGCGACACCTCCCCGGCATCTACGAGCTGACGGTCTTCCCGCGCTTCAAGCTGGACCGTGGGTTGCGCTACGCGATCGTGACGATTTCGCGCTACGGGCTCTTCTTCCTGGGCGCGATGATCTCGCTGCAAGCCCTGCGCATCGACTTCTCGAGTCTGGGGTGGCTGGTCGCCGCGATGGGGGTCGGCCTCGGCTTCGGCTTGCAGGAGATCGTCTCCAACTTCGTCAGCGGCATCATTCTCCTGGTCGAGCGTCCGATCCGGGTCGGCGATCTGGTCACGGTCGGCGATGTGATCGGTAGCATCCAGCGCATCAATATTCGGGCCACCACGGTGCTCAACCTCGAACGCCAGGAGGTCATCGTGCCCAACCGATCCTTGATTGCCCAGAACGTCACCAACTGGACGCTGGCCAGCAAGATCCTGCGCCTGACGATCCCGATCGGAGTGGCCTACGGCAGCGACGTCGACCGCGTCAAGCAGCTCCTGGACGAGACGGCGCGGGCCGTTCCCGACGTGCTCGAGGACCCTGCGCCCCAGGTCTTCTTCATGACCCACGGTGAGAGCTCGCTCGACTACGAGGTGCGCGTCTTCATCAACGACGCCAACATGCGCTTCGTGGTCACCGACCGGGTCAACCGCGACATCAACAAGGCCCTGGCCGAGAACGGGATCGAGATTCCCTTCCCGCAGCGCGATCTGCATCTGCGCAGCGCGACGCCGGTGCAGTTCGAAGCCCAGCCCTTGTAGAGGCCCCGAGTCCGACTTCGTGTCCTTCGCGGAAGCCACCTGGCGTGCGGCCAGGGCGAGCGGCCGTGGGGGTGGCGCATTCAAGGCGAGCGGGCGGTGTAGGGCCCGTGGAATCTGCCGGACGCCGGTGCGATACTGGACCCGGGAAGATCCTGCCCCCTAAACCGAGCGTCACGTGCCGGTTTCCGAGGCGGGTCAGGCGCCTCACCAGGAACGAGGACTCTGTCCGACAGACCCAGGAGATTCAGACTCGATCATGGCCCCCGAAGCTTGGTTGCGAGAGATCCTCGAAGACGAACTGGATCGAGAGTACCTGATCGAGCTGAGCTACCTGCAGGTGGAGTTGCTCAGGCTGCAAGACCATCTGATGGAGACCGGCGGACGTCTGGCCGTTCTCTTCGAAGGGCGTGACACCGCCGGCAAGGGGGGGGCCATCCTGCGCTTTTCCCAGCGGTTGCGACCCCGTCACCTGCGCATCGTGGCTCTCCCCAAGCCGACCGAAGCCGAGCGAGGTCAGTGGTACTTCGAACGATACGCCCGTCAGCTTCCGCAACCCGGTGAGATCGTCTGCTTCGATCGCAGCTGGTACAACCGGGCGGTGGTGGAGCCGGTCATGGGTTTCTGCACCAAGGAGCAGTACGACCTCTTCATGAAGCAGGTGGTTCAGTTCGAGAAAATGCTCGTCGAAGACGGCCTCTTGCTCCGGAAGCTGTGGTTCTCCATCGACCAGGACGAGCAGAAGAAGCGGCTCGACCGCAGGCGTGAAAGTCCGCTCAAGCGCTGGAAGCTGTCCACGGTCGATCAGCAGGCCCAGCAGAAGTGGAAGGACTTCACTCGCTACAAGGAGGCCATGTTCGCCCGGACCAGCACGAAACACGCGCCCTGGGCGATCGTGCACGGCAACGACAAGAAGCGCGCCAGGCTGGAGAGCATTCGCTACGTGCTGAGCACCGTAAATTACGACAAGCCCTCGGAGAGCCACTTGAGACTCACCCCTGACCCTCTCGTGGTCACCAGCTCGGGGACTCGAGACGCTCATTGAACGTCGGCGATCGGTGAGGCTCCCGTGCCGACGGGGCCCTGGGGAGGCCCCGATGCTTCTTTCGAAATCCGGCGACTGCTAAACTGCCCGCGAGTTCTCGTCCTTGTCCGCGCGTCTTTCCACCGTCCCGTTGTCTGAAGCCCCCTTGCCCATCGTCAAGAGCCGCCCCTGCCCACGGTTGTTGCTTCCGCTGGCTGCTTCTGTGCTGGTCCTGCTTCCGGCCAGTCCAGAGGCTCAGGAAGCGAGTCCCGAGTTCGACCCGGATGACGCTGAGCCGACCCTCTTCAGCGCCCTGAAGGGGGGGGAGACCTGGGTCGATCTGCGCTATCGCTTCGAGTTTGCGGGTGACGGGGCCCGGCCGGATCAATCGTACGCCTCGACGCTGCGCACGGTGGTCGGCTACGAGACGGCCAGCTGGAAGGGCCTGACGGGACTGGTCGAGTTCGAGGACGTGAGTGGGGTCGGTCCCGAGGAGTACAACGACGGGCTCGGGGGCATGCCTGAGCGCGCTGCCGTGCCGGATCCGGAAGGAACCTCGATCAACCGCGCCTACCTGAACTGGAGCGTCTGCGAAGAGACCGACGTGCGCGTGGGGCGACAGTACCTCCAGCTGGACAACCAGCGCTGGGTGGGCATCCGGCCCTGGCGTCAGCGGCATGCGACCTTCGAAGCCGTGGGCGTGTCGTCGGGTGCGATCGGTCCGCTCGACGTCTACTACGGTTACGTCAGCCTGCTGAACACGCCGGCGCGCACGAATGTCGACTCTCGCTCGCACCTCCTCAACGTCTCGGGTGCCGTCCCAGGCTGGGGGCGCCTGACGGGTTACGGCTACTACATCGATCTGCCTGATGACGACGCGCTTTCCTGCCTTACCGTGGGAGCTCGCTTCAGCGGCGAGCAGCCCGTGGGGGGGGACGTCGACCTGTTGTATCAAGCGGAGGTGGCGCGTCAGGTAGACGCGGGCGACAACCCGAACGATCGGGACGCGCCGTACTACCTGCTCGATCTCGCTGCGAGGAGGAGGGGAGTGCGTTACCACGTCGGCTTCGAGATCCTGGGCGGCGACGGCAACCCCGGCGGTGCCGTGCAGGTTCCCTTCGGCAAGCGCTACTTCTTCAACGGCTGGGCAAACGTGTTCGTGACCACGCCCGACACGGGGCTGGAGGACGTCTACGCCAAGGTGGTGGCCCCATGGCGCGAGCTGAATCTCGAGCTCGCCCTGCACGACTTCCGCTCGGACGCCGGCGGTACCCGCTACGGTGGCGAGGTGGATGCGGTCGCGCGCTGGCAGGCCCGGGAGGATCTCGAAATCGTCCTCGGGCTGGCGCACTACGCGGCCGACGAGCTGGCCGAGGACCTGACTCGCGCCTGGCTCTCGGTTCGATTGACCCTGTGATCCCCGCTGGCCGGTCTAGTCCGGCTTGCCGGAGGGCCGTTCAGAAACTCAGCGTGGTCCCGATGTACGCGTAGGTCGCGTCGTCCTGGGTCGTGGCGTTGGGGGCGTCGTCGATGAAGGTGCCGGCGAAGAGGTGGGCGACGCCCGTTTCGACGCGCAGGTTGGGCGTCGGATCCCAGCGCACGCGGATCTCGGCCAGGTTGCCGATGTAGTTGTCCGTTCCTCCTGTCGGGTCGACCAGGCCGCTGGTGGTCCAGGCGTCGCGGTCGGAGGCCAGGTAGTGAAAGCGGTCGGCGATCATGACCTGGGTGCTCTCGGTCGGCCTGAGGCTCAGCCGGAGGCCGGGGGTGAGGATGTTGGAGCGAGCGAAGGCGCCGAAGATCCCCGTCGGGCCGTACTCGAAGCGCCGGGCCCCGAAGAGCGTGTCGAAACGGTTCACCTCGCCGTCGTTGGGGTTGTCGTCGCCGCTGGCATAGTCGAGCAGGAATTCGAGCCGGGGCCCCATGGGGGTCGCCCACTTGTAGCCGGCGCTGAAGTGCACGAACTCGGCACGGTGGTCGAGGTCCGTCGTATCGGTCCCGCCGCTGCTCGCCCGGGATTCGCCCGTCTGGTACACCGCCTCGAACTCGAAGTCGAACTCGCCTGCTTGCGGTGGCTTGACGAAGCGGGTGCCCACGGTCCACAGGTCGCGGTTGCGCGTCGCCAGGTCCCGGCCGTCGTCCTCGTCGAGGCCGAAGGCGTACAGCTCCGCGTCGACGGAGCCGATGAGGTCGTTCACGCCGGCATGCACGCCGAAGAACTGCACCTGCGAGCGCTCTTCATCGGAATCCTGGTCGTTGTCCTGCAGGCTCTGGAGGTCGCCGGGAAGGCGTTGGACCGGCAGGACGTAGAAGGCGCGCAGCCCGTCTCCCGAGGCGTTCTTCCAGGTGGCGTTGAACCCGGTGAAGGAGTTGATCGTGTTGCGGAAGCGGTTGCGGGCGATCAGCCTGCGACTCCCGACGTTCATGGTGTGGCGTCCGAAGGTGAGGGCCAGCTGATCTTCGTCTTGCCACAGGTTCTCGAAGTTCGCACCGACCGAAGCCTGGAGGATGTCGAGCGTGTTGACGATGCCCGTGTTGAGCGGGAGGTCGCTGGGGATGTCGAACTGCCGGGAGTCCAGGATCTCGAGGTTGGCCTCGAACCAGTCGGCCCGTGCCGTCGCCAGCAAGGCCGTGCGTGTGAAGATGCCCTGCCCGCTCCCGGAGCGGCCCGCACGGAACTGCTCGTCGAAGGATTCGTAGCGCGTGCGCTGGTGTCCCTCGAGACTGAGCCACTGCGGCAGTCCTAGGAACTCGTCCAGCCTCCAGGGCCCCTCGTCGGCCGGTGTCGAGGAGCGGGTGCGCAGAGGGGCCGGGGAAGCCGCCATCGCCTCGGTCAGGCCAGGCTCGAGCTGGAGGGTCGGTTCGTGGATGGCGGCGGCGCCTTGAGCGACGGATTCGGAGGCCAGGACGCAGCAGGCCAGCCAGAGGAGGATGGGGCTCTTCATGGCGCGCAGTCTAGCCCCGATCGTCGTTCGATCCTCCTGTTTCGCTCAGACGTGGCCGAAGCTTGCGGAACAGCTACGATCTCGGTGGCTCCAGAAAGATCTTTATATCGCTCTGGTCTCGTCAGATTGGAGGACGCATGTGGCTACCGACCGGCGGGCGTCCCGGCTACCCCGGACAGGCCGCTGGAAACGTGAACCTGCCCCGCGATGTCCACGAGGATGGCCTCCGTGCGCGGCAGGCGCTCGACGAGAGCGAGTCCTTCCGAGGGCGAGAGGATGCAGAGGGCGGTCGCGATCGCATCGGCAAAGGCCGCGTCCGGTGCCGTGACCGTAGCGCTCATGCAGCCCGTGGAAGGGTATCCGGTCCTCGGATCCAGGATGTGGTGGTATCGGCGGCCTTCGTACTCGAAGAAGCGCTCGTAGTCGCCCGATGTCATCACGCAGGTGTTGGAGACGGGTAGAACGGCCAGGACCCGCTCACGGTCCCGCGGGTGTCGGATGGCGATCTCCCACAGCTCGCCGGCCTTCCTTCCGAGCGCTTTCAGGTCACCTCCGGCGCTGACCAGGCCGTGCTGGATGCCGTGCTCCAGGAAGACGGCCATGGCCCGGTCCACACCGTAGCCCTTGGCGATGCCACCCAGACCGATGCGCATGCCGGCCGGCAGGTCCACGGTCGCCGCATCCAGATCGACCACGACGCGCTCGAACCCCACCGCCGCCAGCGCGGATTCGACGGCCTCGGGTTCGGGAATCCTGGGAGGCGTGGCCTTGAAGTCCCAGAGCTGGCCGACCCCGGCGTAGGTGACGTCGAAGGCACCACCGGTCATCTTTCCGATCTCGAGGGCACGGAGAATCAGCTCCGCAAGTTCCCTGGAAACCCGCGTGGGGCCCTGGCCCGCGCTCTCGTTCAGGCGGGTCAGTTCGGACGGTCGCCAGTCCGTCATCAGGTCCTCGACCCGTTGGATCTCCCGGGTCGCTTCGTCCAGGGCACGTTCGAGGACCGAAGGATCCTGGCCGTAGACTTTGAGGCGCAGATCCGTGCCCATGACCCCGAGCGACCGCTCGCGCAGCGCGAGTTCCTCCTGGGCCTGTTCGGTTTCTTGCGGCGACCTCAGGGGTGCCGGCAGGCAGCCCTGGGGAAGCAGCAGCAAGGCCGCGAAGATCAACGCCAGGCCTCGGGAAGGCGATGGCCTCGGAAGACGACCTCTCTTTGTCCCTCCAGGACGATGATGGTCGGAGTGCCCCGGACGTCGAAGGCCGATGTCAGGACGAGGTCGCGGTCGCGAACCTGGGGGTAGGAGAGGCCCATCTCCCGGGCAACCCGTCGAACCTCGTCCAGGTCGACGACATCGTCGGGGCCTGGTACGACACCACAGAAGCGGACCGTGTCCTCGAGACGTCGGGCCGCCTCGCCCAGCGCCGGACCTTCCGCCAGGCACGACTCACACCAGGTCTGCCAGAAGACGAGGGCCACCTGCCTCCCTTCGGCGAGCTCTCCGTTCAAGTCCAGTGCGAGGCCGTCGATGTCCTGGAGTTCTAGGACCGTGGCGTCCGGAGAGGGCGTGCCGGTCCGCGGGCTGCTCCCCGTGGATCCACAGGACAGGAGGACGAGCAGGGGAAGGAAGGAGATCGTGCGCACGAGAAGAGTCCTCAGAATTTCCAGGTCCAGCCCACGGCACCGAAGATGTGATCGAGCCCATCGCTGCGGATAGCGTAGTCGAAGGCCAGGTCGAGCCAATGGCGCTGGCTCTTCTTCCAGGTGAGCTTGAAGCCCAGGGTGTGCGTGTTGTAGTCACCCAGGTCCGAGTCCTGGGTGCGGAACTCGTCTTCCACGATGAAGCTCTCTTCGAAGTACTTCGAGGCGGATTGGACGTACAGGCGGTAACGCAGCCTCAGGTCGAGCTGGTCGGGGATCAGCGTCCGGTAGTAGCGGGGCTCCAGGGTCAGGCTGTTGACCGACCACGAGTCCGAGTACAGCCGACCGTTCAGTTCCCAGGCTCGCCCTTCCCCCAGGGATCCCCGCAGCCGCCCGTAGAACGCACCTCGGGCTCTCGAATCGGGGAGCTCTTCCGTGATCTCGCGGCCCCGGGCCATGTTGTCCAGGTTGGGGTTGGGTGGAAGGGAGGCGTCTTCGATGACCACCGCGTTGTAGGGGGTCTCGAGGAAGCCGCTCTGCAGGGCCAGGGTCGCTCCCAGCTCGCCATGCAGGGTGGGAGACCAGACCTGGTACCAGTTCACCGTCCCGGACACGGACGTGCGGTTGTCGGAGCCTTCGTCTTCCGTGCCGTCGAAGCGAATGATGTCGAGGGTGTCGAAGAAGGCGTCCAGGCTGTAGGAGACCTTGGCATTCGTGTTGAGCGGGGCGTGCGTAGCGGCGACCCCCAGGGAGAGGGAGCTGTAGTCGTACTCCGTCGAGAAACCGAAATGGGTTCCGAGCTCCAGCCGTTCGTTCGCTTCGTAGCGTAGCGCAACGTCCGCCCCGATGTAGTTGTCGCCGCTGGCGCCGGATTGATCGGGGAAGTTCGAGAGCCGATCGATCGACGCGCTGGTGACGTGGTCGTAGGAAACGGTCGTCGTGTAGCCGAACCTGTCCGACACGTTGTAGTCGAAGACCAGGATCGGTTCGATGACCGTCAGGGCCTCGTCCAGGAAGGGGTTGCCATCACCGTTGTCGCCGTGGTTGTAGAAGCCGAGCTGATACCGAAGCGAGCCCGTGCCGGCGACATCGTCTCGGCTCTCGAGGGGGACCACCGGGTCACGGGGACCCTCGGACTCGACGGTCTGGGCGATGGCCGGCGACGTCGAGGCAGCGATCCAGGCGATCAGGAGGCGTGACCACCGTCGTGCCCCTAGTAGCACCCGCAACCTCCGCCGGCTTCAGTGCCGTTGCCCCCGGCGCTGCCCTCCATGGAATTGAAGACCTTCTGGTGGAAGTGGATCTCCGCGGGGTCCTCGTCCAGCATCATGACCGAATCCGCGAACCTCTCCATTTCCCAGAATTCCACGGTGCGGCAGCTGCTGAGGGCGAAGAACGTCAAGACCGCCAGGGCGGCATGGAGTCTGGGCTTCATGGGGGAGGTGCGTGCGGTCCTGCTTGCTTCGGTGGAACCGAGATGTTCGGTTCCGGAACTGCCCAAGAGGCATTACTTCTGTGTAATGCGGCTGGGCCGATCCCTTCGCGCGCTACGCTGGAATGCGTACGTTCGCCTGCCCGGCGCACCGGTGTAGGATGGGGCGTCTGTTTTCTGGACGAACTACCCCGCAACTCTGTCTCGGCCCGAGCTGAACAACGTCCACTGTGAACATGGGCATCGAACAGGATCTCGGCAGACGGTTGCGAGTGCTGGTCGTCGATGACGATCCGAAGTTCCGCGAGTACACGGAGCGCGGCCTGCGCGAGAGTGGGGTCACCTGCCGTTTGGCGGCAAACTCCGAGGAGGCCCTGGAAGAGTTGGCCCAGGGTCCCGGGGCGGTCGACCTGATCCTGCTCGACGTCATGATGCCGGGACGCTCGGGCTGGGAGTTGCTAGAGGAGCTACGGAGGAGCGGCGTGCAGGTGCCGGTCATCTTCTTGACGGCCCGCCACGAGGTCGAGGAGCGGGTTCGCGGGCTACGGCTCGGAGCGGACGACTATGTCATCAAGCCTTTCGAGTTCCCCGAGCTGCTCGCGCGCATCGAGGCCGTCGTGCGCAGGCGCCTGCAGGTGCCCAGCGTTCACCTGGGGCCACTCGAGATCGACTTGCAGCGGCGGACGGTCCAGTCTCCCCGGGGCCGGATCGCCGTGACTCCCCAGGAGTTCGACCTGCTGATGGCCCTCTATGGAGCGAGGGGCGACGTTCTCTCGCGCCGTGAGCTGCTGCTCGCCGTGTGGGGCCTGGACTTCGACCCGGGTACGAACCTCGTCCAGGTGCAGATCGCTCGCCTGCGCAAGAAGCTGGGGGGAGACGTGCCCGACCTGATCGAGACCGTCGTGGGAAGCGGGTATCGGATCGTGATTCCTGAGAGCTGTGTCGAATGAAGGAGAAGTCGTGGTCGGTTGCCAAGCGAATGCAGCGCTGGTTCGCCCTCGTGTCCGCAGGGCTGGTCCTCGTGGTCGCGGGAATCAGTGCGTTGCACCTGAGGGATTCCCTGCGAAGGGAGCTGGCCGCTTTTGCGGAGGAAGAACTGGAAGAGATGGCTGTCCACTTCTCCGTTTCCGACGGGACGACGAGCGACTTCGAGCGCATCGCCGGCGAGCTGGAGACCCGGCATGCCGGAGCGGGACTGGCGTGGAAGGTCTGGCGCACGGGGAGCGGTGAGCTCTGGGGGGAGTACGGGTCCCCGGAGATGCTGGCGCTCGTCTCGCCACCGCCTCAGGGACGGCTCGGCAGGCTCACGGAGCTCGACGGAGGTTTCGTGTGGAAGACCCGAGAGCTCGCTCCGGGAGTCGTCGTGGGCGTGTTGATCGACCCGTTCGTCCAGGTGGCCTTCATGCGCCGCTACTGGGTGTCG
>JAUIEE010000060.1 GCA_030428965.1 bacterium
ACGGCGCGACGCGCAGCTTCGCCCAGATCATCGATTCGATGGTGCACCCCGACCACCGGCGGGGATTGAAGCGCCCGGGGCTGTTCGTCGAAACGGCGCGACGCATGCTGGCCGAGACCATGGGGGGAGGACCCGAGCAGGACATCCTGATCTACGGCTGGCCCGTGCCCCCGGCCTGGCGCATGGGCAAGACCTTCCTCGAGTACGACTTCGTGCGCATGGAGTCCATCCTGGCGCGCGGCGTGGGCGGAGGCGGCACCGATTTGCCCCCGGGAGTCGAGCTCGTCCCGGCCTTCGACGATTCGGTCGACGCCCTCTACGCGCGCTGCTCCCGGGACTGGGGGGCCAGCGTGATTCGCGACGCGCCCTACCTGAACTGGCGCTTCGCCGACAACCCGCGCCACGACTACGAGTTGCTCACGCTGACGAACAGCGACGGGAGCCTGGGGGCTTACGCCGTGTACCGCGTCTCCGACTGGCCGCTCCCGGCCTCGGGTCTGATCATGGACTGGCTCGTTCCGAGCGACGCCGGGGACGCGGCCGAACGCATGCGCGACGCTCTCCTGGCCCGGGGGCGGGCAAGCGGAGCTCAGCACCTCCTGGCCCTCTTCCCCGAATGGACCCCCTGGTTCGCCCGCTTCCAGGACTGGGGCTTCGTCTGCCACCCGAGCGACCTGCTCATGTCGGGCCGCAACGTGCTCCCGAAGCACCACATGTACTGGTTACGCGACAACTGGTGGTACCAGTTCGCGGAGCTGGATTTGGCGTAGTACCGCTAGGCACTGCTTGCTACTACGAATCTGGGGGATGGTTCGACGCTTATCTCTCCGCGATGCGATCTCGGTAGAGCAGAGCAAGCGATGGGGCCTTGCAGAAAACGAAGCAGGTAGTTGCGCGGATCAGGTGGGGGGGGGTAGCTTCTTTGAGTGGTCGCTTGTGTTTGGCCCTTTCCTTGCGGGCCGCGCGAGGTGACTGATTCTGATTACCAATTTCTTAACTCCATAGGAGGATAGGCGCATGTTGAAGCATGCTGTCAGTTGCCTAGGCGTACTTCTCGTTTCCTTCCTAGCTACATCTGTCTTGGCTCAAGGATCCCAAGGAGGAAGCAATCCCCTTCCGGTCTGTCCACACCCCATAGCTGGAACGGTCGATGGACCGAAGTTGTGCAACTGCACGAGCACGATGCAGACCATGAGCTTCTCTCATTGGACCAATGCCAAAGGGCCTTCAGGCGTCGGGACAATGCAGGACTCGAATGGAGCCAACATTCCTTTCAATGGCAATCCGGGCACAGGTTTATTCGGTCCAGGTAGCGTCAATGTGGCCCCTGAGAAGTGCGTCACCGTCGTCTATCACTTCATCTGTTGTCCGCGGTCAGGTGGGACCTTTGCTTGCGGTGGGACTGGTGCGGTGACCTACGAAGAAGCGGACGCGGACTGCTAGCGTTGGAGATTCGCAAGGTAGGGCGCCTTACGGCCCTCACTGTCTTCTTGGCTGCTCTGGTCGGAGGCGGATTGGGCCTTTGGCGCCCTTGGTCCGGATCAAGGGGCCTTTCTGGCCAAGCGCTGAACCATGCCGAAGATCCCAAGCAAGTAGCGGACACGCCTACGACTCTTGCCACTTCTCTGGAGAGTGCGGGCAAGTCTTCCCCGTTGCCACAGGCCGGCGCATCGGCCAGGACCATCGCTGGCACCGCAGCCAGTATGAGGCTGAGATTGCAAACGGAAGCCCCTTGTGGTGAAGGGCTCGAGGTGCCAGTCGCGGTCCAGACTGAGAAGGGCAGGGAAGAACGAGTCGTTCGTATCGGAGAGGTCACGCTATGGGCCGCGGAGGGAAAGGTCAGGATTCAGGCCGGGGGCTTCGGTTGGTTGGAAACTTCCCGACTCTTCGACCTTGGGCAGAGTTCTGGTGAGAATGTCGTCTTCACCGTTGTGCCGCGTGCAGTGATCTTCGGTCGAGTCGTTGACGGGGAGAGCAGGATGCCCATTGAGTCCTACGGCTTGATGCTGGAAAGTCGGCTCGACGCTATGGGTCTGCAGGTTTTCAAGGGCTCTCCTCGGCAAGTAGCCTCATCTGATGGCCGTTTTTGCCGCATCCCCACGCAGGAGGCTCATGCCTACCGACTGGCCATCACTGCTGCAGGTCACAGCACCTATCAGACAGATTGGCTTCAGGCCGGCCTTAACTCTTCCATCGATCTCGGTGAGATTAGCTTGGGGCCAAGGCAGACTCGTTCAGTTCTCGTGCGTGTCTTGGATGCGGATACAGGAAGCGTTGTTTCTGATGCGTCCGTGCTGAGCGCCACCTTCGAACTCGAAAAAGAGGACCTGATCTTGGCGGGTGAGCGGGTCGTCCTGAATCCCTCGCATGTCTACGAAGAGGATCAGGTGCAAGCACTTCGCACGAATGCCCAGGGAGAGGTGCAGGTCGATTTGCCGACTGGGGCCGCACTGTGGCTGGCGGCTTGGAAGGAGCCATTTCAGGTTTCTGTTGTGGATCAGCCGGCGATGGGAGGAAGCGCGTGGGACGGGCCCGTGTTTGTGGACATCGAGCTCGCTGGGGGCCCTGGGATCGAAGGGGCTGTGGTTCTTGGAAGTGGGTTGCGTTCGGTTATCCAGGGCCTCTCGCTCGACGTGCGCGCCCCTGGGATCCGCCGTCAGCTACCGCTAGAGGTCACTTCTGATGAGCTGATTCCATTTCAGGTAAGAGGCCTCTCTCCTGGGCTCGTCGAAGTCTGGGTCGTAGCGCAAGAGTCAGGAAACCAACCGATTCCCATCCGGACCTTGATCGCAGCGCATTCCGTCGTGCTCGCCGGTTCCGAAACGGCCTACGTTCAGCTCGAGTGCGGCGTTTCCTACGGTGCAGGTGTCGTAAGCGGCAGTGTTTCCCTGCCCTCAGATCTAGACCTGGTTTCTCTGCGCGCCTTTGCTTCCAGTGACCGGACCTCACCACTTGCCCATCGCACGGTACCTGTCATCAACAACGAGTTCATGCTCTCTGGCTGTGAGGGCACCCAGATCCTCTTCGGGGTTCAGGGCTACGATGCCTCCGCCGCCATTCAGGTCCTGTGGGTTGGACAGATCGACGGGACCACCAATCCCTCCCTTACCATCGACCTCAACCGTTCGGTTGTGCGGGGGCGAGCCGGGGATCTCTCTCACTTGGCGATGGAGGAGATTCTGGTGAGTCCCATGGGCAACCATCCGCTTGCTGGCATTCCACTGGCGACAGTGACGGTCTACCCCCAAGCTGACGGCGAGTTCTCCATCTACGGTCTCGAGCCCGGACCGTATCGGGCCGTCGGCGCCTACTCGGGCCTCTCGGCAGAGTTCTTGGTGGAGTCCGGCGTTGTGGATGTTCTCTTGCGACACTAGGGGGCCTCTTTGGTGAGCCCCTCGGCTTGGGCTTCCGAGGGGCGAGGGCTGGTAGGCAGGCTTGGAGCCAGGGTCCTGGAGGCGCCGCCTATCGCCTTCTCAAGGAGTGGGGGGGGATGGTCGATGTTCGTTGTGGAGGTAAGTCCCCAATGAGCAAAGTCATCGTCCTCGCCGCTGCCCTCGTCATCGGATCGCTCGTTGCCGTCGTCACCGGACCCGGTTCGGTCGAACCGTCTGCTCCGGTCGGAACCGTTTCGGGCGCCGTCGAGAGCCCGCCTTCGGTGCGTCCGGTCGGAGTCATGGTCAACTCGGCCACCTCGCTGTCGAACAAGGACTCGGAGGACCTGGCCTTCTTCGGGACCTTTGCCAAGACGCGCATCGCCTTCGAGCTGACCTACCCCAAGGGCGGACTGATCGACCTGCGGCGGGAGGAGAGCCGGCTGACGCTCTTCCGGGACGACCAGGGCTCCGACCTGCTCATGGAAGACGACTTCATGGGCCCCTTCGAGATGCTGCCGCGCATCTCCGAGGATGCGCGCCACCTGGTGTTCGTGGTGGCTTCCACGGCCACGCCCCATGCCGAGGCCACGCGACTCTCGGTGGAAGGCAGCGTGTCGGTCTTCGTGGCCGACGAGACGGTCGTGTACGACTCCGATCCGATCGTCCTGGCCGCGGGAGCCCGCTTCGAGGTCGGGCCCTATGGCTTCGAGGTCTCGAGCACGGGGGCTTCCGACTGGTCGGAGGGCTGGTCGGTCAGCCTCGACACGAAGCAGGATCCCTCGGCGGTGGTGCGCTACCTGCTGATCGATGGCGACGAGGAGATCGAGCTGCGGGAGACGATGACCTGGAGCAGCATGGGGTCCTGGCAAAAGACCCTCGAGGCGGACGCCGAACCCGGAGAGGTCGTGTTCCGCGTGGAGTCCTGGAAAGATCCGCAGGTGGTCGAGATTCCCCTGCGCGCCAGCGCCGGGCTCGGACTCCGCTAGGCTCGCAGCCTGCGGCGCTGTCGCACCACGATCTTCGATCGATAACGGATCACGGTTCAGGTGACGCCCTGGACCGGCGTTCGGTCGGCCGCTCGAAGGGCGGCCACGAGGTCCTTGCGCAAGAACGGCTTCTTCAGGATGGGCACGGGGTACTTCGTGTTGGCGCGGCCCGTGTAGCCGGTCATGAGGACGACGTGGACGGAGCGGTCGAGGCGCCGGATGCGCTCGGCCAGCTCGACACCGTCCATCGGCCCTGGCAGGCGGATGTCGGAGAGGACGACTTCGATGTCCGAGTCCCGGTGGACCTGGGTCCAGGCTTCCTCCGCCGTCGTAACCGCAGTCACGTCCGTCAGTCCCAGGGAAGCGAGGGTATCGATGAGGACTTCCTGAACGATGTCGTTGTCTTCGACGACGAGCAGCCGCCCCAGGTCGAGGCTCGGGCTCTCCGCCGGAGATGGGCCGACCGCGTCGGGCCGCCGCACCCCGGGCAGGATCGGGAAGTACAGCTCGACGGTCGTTCCCTGATCCGGAGCGCTCGTGATCCGCAGGTCCCCGCCGGACTGGCCCACGAACCCCGTGACGGTGCTCAATCCCAGTCCGGTGCCGGCCTCTTCACTCGGTTTCGAGCTGTAGAAGGGTTCGCACACGCGCTCCAAGGCCTCGGTCGTCATCCCGACTCCGTTGTCCCGCACGGAGAGACGGACCACCTCGCGCACGGGATCGTGCTCGCCGGGCGCCACGTTCAGTCCTTCCGGGATGTCCTTCAAGTCCATCCGACACGCGAACAAGGTCACCGAGCCCCCTCGGGGAAGGGCGTCCCGCGCATTGGACAAGAGGTTGATGCAAGCCGTCGTCAACTGGGCCCGGTCGAGGAGCAAGGTGGCACCGTCCGTATGGTCGGCGTACTCGAGCCCGATCC
The DNA here is from genome assembly GCA_030428965.1 of bacterium. Classification (GTDB taxonomy): domain Bacteria; phylum Planctomycetota; class UBA1135; order UBA1135; genus JAUIEE01. The sequence continues at coordinate 5,280 of JAUIEE010000060.1, forward strand.
CTTCCCCGACCGCCGAGCGAAAGAGCTCGTGGGACTCCTCGAAGAATTCGTCGATCCGGGTCGGGCCGGGATCCAAGAGACTGTGGCGTGCGTAGGACAGAAGCTGCTGGGTGATTCCCTGGCCCATCTGGGTCGACCGGATGCAGGCGGCCAGGAGATCCTCCTGGTCCGCGGTCGCACCTTCTCCCAGGCTTTCACGGATGATCTCGGCGGAGTTCAGGATGACCTGCAGCAGGTTGTTGAAGTCGTGGGCGACGCCGGCGGTCAGCTGGCCCAAGGCCTGGTCCCGGTGGTGTCGCTCGAGGCGACGCTCCAGCGCCAGTCGGGCTTCACTCTCACGGAGCAGGCTCTGGGTACGCTCGGCGAGAGCGGACTCGAGCTTGCGGTTGTGGAGCGTCTCGTCCTCCAGGCGCTGGCGCGCGACCCGACGGTGGACGATCGACCGCGAGCCCCACACCCCAAAGGCGAAGAGCAGAACCGAACCCAGCAGAATCGAGTTCCTCAAGGTCCGCTCGCGCCGAGTCTCTGCCTGGGCATTCTGGGCCTCGAGCGCTGCGTGCCGAGCATCGAGGCGGGCGATCTCCTCGGCCGCCGCGGCGAGAGCGGCCTCTCGCTCCATCTCCCGAAGCTCGAGCTCCGCGTTCATGCGGGACCGGAGGGTCGAGACCTGCCGCAGGGAGTCCTGGGTGTGGATCGCTTCCTCTTGCTCCTTGGCTCGTTGCAGCGTGACGTAGGCCTCCCGCAAGGATCCCTCGTCGGCCAGGCAGCCGGCGAGGGCCTCGAGCGCCGACAGTCGAACGGTGACGTCGGCGTTGTTCTCGGCGACCTCCTTCAAGAGCTGCAGGCCCTCGGTCGAGTTCCCCGAGGCGCACAGCGCCCTGCCGAGCTCGATCCGGCAGACGCCCTGCTGGTTCGGCCAGGCCTCCAACCCGGGCATCGCTGCGCGACAGAGAGCAATGGCCCGCTCGAAGTCGCCTTCGGCGGCAAAGGTCTTGGCCCGCAGCAGGCTGCCGGCCGCCAGGAAGGGCCCATCGACCAGCTCGCCACCGCGCTCGATGGCGACGTCGAGCATCCGCCGGGCCTGCGCCGGATGGCCCTCCAGGAGCGTGATGTGGGCGAGACCCGACTCCATCGAGTACCGAAGCTTGATGTGATCGGTCTCGGTCAGCAGCTTCTCGAACAAGGCGCGGGCCTCTTCGAGTCGGCCGAGCTCCAGCGACCAGTAGGCGATGTTGTTGCCGATCACCCCGGTGAGACGCACAGGGTCGTCGAGCTCCGTGGCCAGCTCGAAGGCCTCGCTGGCCAGATCCAGGGCGGCTTCCACGGCGCCGGAGCGCCGCGAGGTGATGGCCCATGAGCTCAGGGATCCCGCCAACTGGACGTCATCGCCGACCCGGCGCGCGGCCTCGACCGACTCCGCGTAGACGTCGAACGCTTCCTCGTACTCGCCGGCCTGGCTCAGGCTCGTTCCGTACACGCTGAGGGCGCGCGGAAGCTCCGACTCGAGGCCCGCGTCCCGGCACGCCTCGACGGCTTCGAACGCCAAACCCAAGGTGTGTTCTCCGAACGCGCGCAAGGAGGCGTTGGCGGCGACGGCGAGCGCCCGTGCCCGGTCCCGGGCATCCAGTGCGTCCAGTTGCCCGAGCAGCTCGTCCACCCTGGCCAGGGTCTCTTCGGAAGGCCGGATGTCGTCATCCAGCACCTCCACGAGCTGCATCACTTCGGCTCGGCCCGGACCCGCATCGGTCTGCCCGGGCGCAGCCCCGGTCTCCGCGTCGAACGCCGCGAGCGCGCTCAGAACGGCGAGCGCGAACCAGCGCGGTCCTCGACGCAGCTCCCCATCGGCTCCCCCTTCCGTGCGATTCATGGTGCACCCGGATCTTAGCCCTCGGAGGCACGAACTCCTCGGCCGGAATGGCGCCGCCGCGGTGGCTTCACGGTCACCGTGCCTACGCATTAGGAAGCACGAGGTCTCCAAGAGCCGCACCTGCCGCGCCCTAGTGTGTCCACGTTGCTCTGCTTCTCGTCGCCCTGGGTGATCTTGCCCAAGGGGCTTGATCTTCGCCGGCTGGTCTTTTTTTGCGCGTTGGTGGGCGGGCGCAAGTCCGTCGTCGGTAATCGTACGGTGCAACGTCAGCGCGGCGCCCGATGCGGGGAGAGGGAGCTCCAACGAGTTCCAGGCTCACCTCGAGGCGCGTGGGATCCTCCGGTCTCCGCACCCTCGTCGGGCAGGCGCGGGATCCAGGCCCTGCTCTACGCCGGCTTCCGAAGTGAGGGTGGAAGCGGAGCCGCTCCATCGGGGGGGTGTCGTCGAAGCCCAGGCCGGGTGCCCAGGGAGCGGCGGGGGCTCTCAGGCCCCCCGCCCACCCGAAAGGACTTCCAGGAGCCCTCCGGATGAGTCCCTTTACGCCAAGCCCACGCGACCTAGACTGATCTCGAGGCCCATACTTGGACAGGCGGGCGCTTGTCAGGGGTGGGGGCCCGTGAAGACCCTGAAACCTGCCTGGCCCCCCCGAATCGCCGCATCCGCTCTGCCCGTGACCGCGAAGACCTAAGCATGCTGCCCGAGAGTGCCACGCCCCGCTGGATGGCCCGCATCCTTCTCCTTGCGGCCGTCTCCGACGTCGTCGGGGGTCTCTTGCTCTCGCTGTGGCCCTCGGCCGTCTTCTCCTGGGTCGGCCTGGACCTCCCGGCCAGCCCGGAGGTTTGGCAGGGGCTGGGCGTCCTGGTGGCGGTCTACGGTATGGGCTACGCGCTGGCTGCGAGGCATCCCCTGCGGCTGTGGCCGCTGGTAGCCGTGGGCTTGCTCGGGAAGGTTCTCGTCCCCCTGGGATTCGTATGGGCCGCCTCCCGCGGACGTCTGCCGTGGGAGATGGGCCTGCCGACCTTCGCCCTCGGCCCGATCTGGTGGGTGCCCTTCACGCTGATCCTGCGTGGGGTGTTCCGTGCCCATCGGAGCGACACCCACCCACCCGTCCTGCCGCTTCAGGTGGCCCTCTCCCTCTACCAGGATCCCGAGGGCACCGACCTGCTCGAGGCTTCCATGCGAGAGCCGCAGTTCCTGGTCTTCCTGAGACACTTCGGATGCACCTTCTGCCGGGAAGCCCTCGACGACCTGAGCTCGATCAACGAACAGCTGCGCGGCACCGGTGCACGTCTGGTCCTCATCCACATGTCGTCCGAGTACGAGGCTCGCGACATGTTCAGCGCCTACGGCCTGAAGGGAGTTACCGGGATCAGCGATCCGGATCGCGTGCTGTATCGGGCCTTCGCCCTGCGCCGGGGTAGCCCGACCCAGCTCCTGGGCTGGTCGGTCTGGAAGCGCGGCTGGGAGGCGGGCGTGAAGCAGGGTCACGGCATCGGCTGGCTGCGGGGTGACGCGGCCCAGATGCCCGGGGCCTTCGTGGTGTCGAACGGCCGCGTGGTGGCCCAGTTCATCCACGAGACGGCGGCCGATCGCCCCGACTACGTGGACGTTGCCGAAGAGGGCGTCGATCACGCGGAGTTCCAGGAGAGCCTCGAGCAGGATGGCCTCGGCCTCGGGTTCCAGGAGCGGCTGCGTAAGTTGCTCCTGTTCGAGGCACCGGGAGGAGCCTGACGCTACCGGCGGCAGCCGCCGACTCCGCGTCGAGCGTGGAAACGCCCCTGTCCCGACCCTCGAGAAGGCCGGCCGACGCGAGACCTACAGGTAGCGCTCGCGCAGGACCTTGGTGTGGTGGTTGACGTGCCCCACCATGAGCCAAGCGATGGCGCGCGCACTGAGGGGCTTGCCGTCCGCCACTCCCCGGGCGGCGTGAACGCTCGGGTGCAGGCTTTCGATCAGCGCGATGCTGGAGTCGCGGGCCGTGGCGAAGTCCCGGGCCAGCTCTTGCATGGAGCGCTCGTCGAAGTGTCCGTTGTCGACGTAGTCGTCCTGCTCGAAGCCGGGCAGAGGCTGACGGTCGCCGCGGGCAAAGGCCAAGGCGCGGTAGGCGAAGATGCGCTCTGAGTCGATCAGGTGTCCAATGACCTGCTTCAGGCTCCACTTGCCCGGTTCGTAGCGGTAGCCCGCCTTCTCTTCGCTGATGCCGGCCAGGAGGCTCTTCATCTCCCGGGCCTGTTCCCTGAGCAGGGTGAAGACCTCCCCCTCGCCGGTCTGGGAGAGGTACTGCTCGAAGTAGTCGGCGTACTCGCTGGCTGTGGGTCGTTCCATGTTCAGCTGTTCCTCGTGGGTGTGCAGCCCTGCAGGGGCACGGTGGCCATGGTGTGCAGTCCGGCCGGAGCCTCGAGCAGCGGCCGGACCATGTTGACGGCGATGGCCGTCGTGGCGATGTCTCCATGCACGCCGCCCCGCAGGACGAGATCGAGGGGAGGCGTACCCCGGATGTGGATACGGTCCCGGGGGTCAGGTTCGTCGATGGCCGCCCGGAAGGTGAGCTCGATGGGGGAGACCTCTCCGATCCAGCCCCGGGCGACCTGCTGGACGCCCCGCGCCTGTCCCGGGAGCACCTGACCGAGTCCGCTCGCGTGGGGAGTCTCGGCCAGGACCGGGGCGATGCTCTCTTCCCAGCGCTCGAGGCGCAGCCCGAGGTAGTGGGCCACGAAGTGCAAGGACTCCCCCAGGCCGACGTGCCGCAGGGAACCCTGGTGCACGCGTCGGGCGAACTCGGCTTCGTCCAGGCCGACTCCGATCTTGCGCTGGAAGGGAAGGCGACGCGGGGCGGCGTCCTGGATGCGTTCGATGCTCACCTGTTCGATCGAACCGCTGGCCGTGGCGAGGGCCACGGGCAGGGCGTCCATCAGGAAGCCCGGGTTGATCCCGGTCCCCAGGATGCGCGCTCCGTTCTTGATGGCGAGCTCGTCCAGCTCCTGGGCCAGGACCGGGTGGCGGAGCCAAGGCCAGGACAGCTCTTCGCAGGTGCTCACCACCGAAGAGCCGTGCCCCAGGACGGAGCGGAAGGTGTCCATGCAGAACTCGAGATCGGAACAGGTCGTGACCATCGCGCAGCGGACGTTGCGCCAGTCGGCGACTTCCTCGGGCGTGGAAACGATCCTCGTCCCCGGTGGAGCTTGGGGAACGATCTCCGAGAGATCCCGTCCGACCAGGGCCGGGTCCGGATCGACGGCGGCCACGACCTGGGCGAGCTCTCGGGTGACGAGATCGTGCACCATGCGCTGACCCAGGGGACCCAGGCCGATCTGGGCCACCGGGCGCTTCATTCGAGCACGCGTCCGTCGAGTCCTTCCGGCACGGGCAGGCCGGCAAGGTGCAAGAGCGTCGGCACGAGGTCGACGGTAGCACAGGGCTCGTAGCTCACGCCGCTTTCGACCCCGGCCCCCAGGAACGACATCGGAACGTGGCGGTCGTAGGGCCAGGGACTGCCCCATGCCGTGCCGAGCTGTCGATCGACGGTCCAGGGCTTGCTCACGAAGAAGACGTCCGGAGACCTGCCCGGGTAGTAGGCGTGAGCGAAGAGGCGCGCCAGGACGTCCTCCGCGGGCGGCTCTTTCAGCTCATCGCTGGCGTAGACCGTCGCCATGGCCTCCACGTCCCGGAAGCGACGCCGCATCTCGGCGCGCATCTCGGCCGGGTCGAGCCCGGCCTCCTCGAGCTTGTGCGCGGACAGTCGCAGCCCGTTCATGGAATGGTTGAGGTAGAAGTCTCCGCGCCCCTGCTCACCCCAGTCCCGACGCACCTCGTTGAGACGCTGGGACACGGCGCCGGCGTGGATGCGCCGGGTGTCGTAGCCCCGGGCGGCCAGCTCCTCGGGCAGCTCGAGGATGCCGTGGCTGGACGAGAACGCGGCCAGCCAGCTCCCCGGGCCGACCGCAGCGTCCAGGTGGTCGAAGAAGGTTCCCAGCTCGCGATCGAGGGCGAGCAGGATGGAGGAAGCTTCGTGGCTGGACGGGCCGGACATGGCACCGACCGTTTCGCTGGCGGACAGGCCGACGAAGAGGAAGTCGACCGCCTCGTCCTGGCCCAGGGCCATCTCCGTCACGGCGGCGCGCGCCGCTTCCAGGGTGAGTCGATCGGCCAGGGGCGTGGGCAGAATCCACTGGGACAGCCGCAGTCGGTCCTCCACGGACAAGGGGAGAGGCAGGTCGGGGGGGATGCGCGGCAGGCTGCGCCCCCCGTGGAAGGGGATCTCACCGGAGCGCTCGTCGGCGATGCCCGACCGGGCCAAGAGGTCCGCGGGCAGATCGGCCTTCCATCGGTAGCCTTCCCGAATCAGAGGTCGCGGCCAGCTCTCGTTCAGCCCCTTGACCCAGGGCAAGAGCTCGTCGGCGTACCAGGTCGAACTCACGAAGCCGTATCCCCGTCGATCCCACCAGACGGCCACGTCCGCCTCGCGCCCGCCGCTCGCGATCACGGCCCGATCCCGCATCCCGAGGGCCACGGACTTCGATTCGGGAAACAGGGACTTGAGGTAGTCCCCGAGGGTCGGAGCCAGCAGATGGACCGGCGAGCGCGTCCCCTTGTCGGCGTGCTCCACGATGCCGGCGTTGGTCACGAGCTGGACTTCGTCGTCCTGAACGCTCTCGACGCTGACGCGGCCTTCGGTTCCCATCCAGGTGTCCGCGACCAGACCGTGGCGACGGGGATGGACGCCGGTGGCCAGGGTCGCGTGACCCGGGGTGCTCTCCGTGACCGCGTGGTCGTGGTGGGCGTTCCGGAAGCCGAGGCCCTGCGTGGCCAGGCGCTTCAGTCCTCCCTCGAACCAGGGAGCGTGCCGAGCCAGCTGGTCGGGAGTCACGCCCCCCGTCACGACCAGCACGATCAGGCGCACCGGCGAGGGTTCCTGCAGCGCTGCCTGCGCGCGGATGTTCGGCGTCAGGAGCAGGAAGGAGGCCAGCAGGAAGGCCAGGAAGGAAGGGGGGCGCCACATCGGTCGAGCATTCTAACCCGACCCTCCGGAGGCGGAGAGGCGTTTTGCTTGCGCTTCGAGCGAGCTCTAGCGGAGCGTGGTGGGCGAATCCACCCTTGGCCTACCGGCACCCGCCGCGCTATTCGTCGGCATGCCCCAAGGCGCCCAGTGTGTCTTCGACGATCTCGAGGCCGTGCTGGCGCGCGAGCCAGGACCCGACCTGCTCGACGGCCCGCTTGACGCCCCAGGTGGGTTTGGGGTCGCCGATGCCCAGCTTGACGAGCAACCCGTCGCCGCGGGGCACGATCAGGATGCCGAACTCCTGGCGCAGCTTGTCTTCCTTGACGAGGGTCTCGACCAGCCAGGCCGTGCGCTGGGTGTGCCGGAAGGTGGACAGGAAGCGCACCACGATCTCGACGCCCTCCTTCGTTTCCCGATACGCGTCCCTCCCCAGGCCTTCGAAGAGAGCGTCTTGGGGGTAGGAACCGTGGAGCAGAAGGCTCGGCATGGACGCGTGGGGGAGGGCCTCGGGGATCGGGGGCAGGTTCGAGGGCCCCTCGGTGCGAACGTACTCAAAGTAGTGGATCCCGATACCCTGTTCCATCGCCTGCCGCTGGTACTTGGTGACCACGCGGCGCAGCCGCTCGGCTTCCGGCGGCTCCTGGGCGGGCGCGAGGGCCCGCTCGCCGGCGAGGACCTGGCCGATCTCCCCGGCGTAGGCGTCGTGGTCGGTGCGCACCGACAGCCGCGCGCCGCTCGCCATGCGATCGGCGAGCAGGGACAAGAAGCGCGGCTGGATCAAGCGCCGTTCCTGGTGGCGATCCTTGGGCCAGGGGCAGGGGTGATTGATGATGACCTGGTCCACCGTCCCCGGGGCGAAGCCGAGTGCGAGCAGGACCTCCGCGTCCCCCTGGAGGGCGCGTACGTTGCGCGTCCGTTCTTTGTCCAGTCGCCGAAAGAGCCGCGTAAGCGATCCCCAGGAGACTTCGATCCCCACGTAGTTGCGTTCGGGATGCGCGCGAGCTTGATCCGCCAGGAACTCGCCGTTTCCGAATCCGATTTCCACGACCAGAGGGCCGGAACGAGCGAACGTCGCCGTCCAGTCGATGGGCGATGGCTCGCGCGTCCAGGGGATCTGATACTCGGTGATGGGCTGGCTGATGGGGCGGCTCATGGTGACCCTCGGGTCCTACCTGTCCCTTACGAACATACGCATCGCCGGCGCGTAACACGACCCGTTGCAGGATCCCGCGGTCCTGTTCGGTTCAAGGGGAGTCGGACAGGACATTTCGCTGCGGGGTTCTGTGGAGTCGAGAGATCTCGGGTTCGATCGCCTTGCCCGAAGGGAGGCCACGTTTCCACGTGGTGTCGATTCGGGCGAGGGATCGGTTCGGGGCCGCGGGGCCGCGGCTCGGTTCGACCTGGGGTCTTCCGGCCCAAGGGGTTCTTGGGGGGCCCGCACCTCGGGGGGAGGTGCGGGCCCCTGTTTCATTCCTCGCCGAAGTAGCCCAGAGCCCGCATCTGTTCGCGTGCCTGGGAGTCGAGGCGCACGGAATCGGCGTCCAGGACCGGTTCGAGCAGCTCGGAGAGCTGGCTCTCCTTGGCCCGCAGGAGGTCGCCGGCCCAGGCCTCGGAAGCCAGGTCGGTCGTTTCGCCAGGGTCCCTTTCGAGGTCGTAGGCCAGCTGGGCGCTCGCCTTGGGCAGCTCCGCCTTCGAGGCCAAGGTGACGACCTTGCGTGGCCCCTGTCCGATTGCAACGGAGGAAGGGCCTCCCCAGCGCAGGCACTGGAAGCTGAGGGACGTGCGCTCTCCATCCAGCTCGACCAGGTTCGTACCCCGCCAGGAAGGCGCGGGGGAGGTTCCCGTGAGGGCGGCCAGGGTGCGAGGCAGGTCGATCAGCCCGGCGCTGAAAGGAACGCTTCCCGGCTCCACGTTCGGCGCGGACACGAGCAGCGGAATGCGAATGTGCTCCTCCCACAGGCCGTTGCCGTGGCCCGCGTGACCGTGCTCCCAGAAGCCTTCGCCGTGGTCGCTGGTGAACACGAACACCGTGCCCTGGTCGAGGCCGAGCCGGGCGAGCTGGTCGCGCAAGCGCTGGAAGCCCGCGTCCAGGTCGGCGGCGGCGCCCCGATAGAGGGCCTCGTAGGCTCGACGGGCCGCCAGGACCTCGGCATTGGGCGCGTAGTTCGGGTCGTTCCGGTACGAGAGGTCGAGGTCGCTCCCTTCGAGCGCGTCCCAGTCCTCGGTCAGCCCCAGGTGCTCTCCCAGACGAGCCTGGGTCTCCGGGCTGACCCGGTAGGGCACGTGCACGCGGTAGGTGTGGACGAACAGGAAGACCGGTCGGCCGTCGTCCGCATCGAGGAAGCGTCGAGTGCCCTCGAGGGTGTCGTCGAGATCGAGCCACTGTTCGTCGAACCACTCGAAGCCCTGGGCCAGGCCGAAGGTGCTGGAGACGAAGGCATGGTCGGTCACCGCGCCGGTGCGGTAGCCCGCGGCCTGCAGCTGCTCCGCCAGGGTGATCGCGTCCTGGCCCAATCGGTCGGTATCGGTCACGACTCCGCTCTGGTAGGGGAAGAGTCCCGAGAAGAGCGTGGCGTGGGAGGGGAGCGTCCAGGTCGAGCTGGACCAGACGCGCTCGAAGCGCAGGCACTCGGCGGCGAAGCGATCGAGGTTGGGCGTCAAGGCCGGATCGCCGCCGTACAAGGCCATGTTGTCCGCCCGAAAGGTGTCGGCCAGGAACACGATCACGTCGGGCCGCTCGTCGTTCCAGGGGCGCACGCGGTAGTCGCCGACCTGTCTGGGTCCGAGCACCGGCGTGTGGAACGCGCTCAATGCGGCGTCTCCGGCGACCTCGAAGCGCAGGATCGATCCGGAACCGGCCGGGACGGAGACGACGTGCGCTTCGCTGCGCACCCGGATCCCGATCGGTTGGGCGTGCTCGAACAGGAGCTCCTCGCCGGCGAAGATGCGAAAGGTCACCTCACCGGCCGTCCCCTCCGGAGCGGAGGACCAAGCCCGGGTCGTGGTGCGCACGCGCAGGGCCGATTCCGAAGGCACGTCCAGGCGCACCTGTTCGGAGAAGCCGGGCAGGACGGTCAGCGCATCTCCGAAGAAGCGGTCCAGGCCAAAGCGCCAGCTGCCCTCCTCCTGGCGGCCCAGGCCGACGTACTCGAACAGGGTGGCGTCCGCAGGAGCCTGTTCGGGATCGGCCGGCATGGCCCACAGGGAATCGCCCACGATGGTGAAGGAACGCGGCTCGACCGCGGCCGGGTCGTCCATCGCATCGATGGCGGGAACGTAGCGATAGTCGCCCCGCTCGTCGCTCAAGCGCACCTGGGGGGAGCCGTCCGATGGTCCTCCGACTCCGGGCATCGGCCGCGGAGCGCGCCACGTCCCGGTGCCGGGCTTGCGGCGCCAGGTGTCGCTGCCCACCGGACATTCGACCCAGAGACCGTAGGGATCGTCCGAAGGCGACAGGTGCAGGGCCTTGGAGGCTCCGAAGGGTGCCACCCATTCGACCCGTGCCTGGGGGAGGGACCGTGGAACGAAGCCCCGGGCCAAGCGGCGGTGACGCTCGGTGTCGTCGCCGCCGGAGCAGGCAGCGAGGACCAGGACCGTCAGGAGCAGCAGCGTGGTGGTTGCGCGGCAGGGCACGGGGGGAGAATACGTGCGGTGCGACCTTTCTCCAATCGGACCGAATAGAATCCGCGGCATGAGATCGCTCCTGTTGATGGGCTTGATGGTCGCGGCCGCATCCTCGGTGGAAGAGCAGGTGGAGGAAGTGCCCGCGTCCCTGGAAGGAGACGCCTGGGAGAGCTCGCTCCTGCTCGTGCCGCCCCTGGTGGGACGGCCGAGGGAGGACGGCGTCACCTTGAACCTCGTGGCGGGAGCCCAGGCGCTCGAGGTCGAGCTGAGCCTGGATCGGCTCGATCGACCTCCCCTCACGCTGGAGCTCCGTGCCGGACAGGTCGAAGAGCTGGAGATCCGAGGCCTGGGGCCGGGGGAGTCCCACGGCTACGAGCTCCGGGTCAAGGGCAAGGAAGACGCCGAACAGGAGCGTCACCGGGGCCGCTTCGTGACCCGGCGTCCTCCGGGGGATCCGTTCCGCTTCGCCCTCTTCAGCGATCCGCACCTGCCCGTTCCCGACCCGCTCTGGTTCGAGTCGGCCGAATACCTCTACGAAGCCTCCTCCTTCAGCCGCTTCTACCAGGAGGTGGGCGAGACCGTTCGGCTCGTGAGCGAGTCCATGCGAGCGAGCGAGCCCGACTTCGTCGTCTGTCTCGGCGACATGCTGCACCTGACCTTCGGGTTCAACGGCACCTTCCCGGACGAGCGAACGGCCACCCTGGCCTACCTGGATTTCCGGCGGCACCTG
>JAUIEE010000541.1 GCA_030428965.1 bacterium
GGGTAGGCAAGGGAAGCTCCCAGCAACGCCGTGCTCGATACGCACCCTGAACCCTAAGGTTCAGGTGGGCCCAACACCGGTCGGTCCTGCCGACCTGGATGCGGGAGGGCCCTCAAACATTCATTAGGCTCGAGGGGTCGTACCTGTCACCTGCGCCGCCAGGGGTGCTTCCAGGGGGAGCCTAGCACCCCCCTCGAGCCCTACCAACCCTGGGAGCGAATCTGGGACACGATGCGATCGGCCAGATCCAGGGCCCGCCGACCGTCTTCGCCGGTCACCTCGGGCTCGCTCCCGTCCCGCACGGAACAGAGGAACGAGTCGAGCTCGGCCTGCAACGGCCGCTCTTCTCCCCCGAGCTCCAGCTCCGAGATGTCGAGCAGTCCACCCCCGAGGAAGTCCATCTTCTGGGCGAGCAGGGCCGGATCCAAGCTGCGCAGCTGCTCGCGCCCTTCTTCCCACTTCGGCCCCTTGCGCACCATCAAGCCGTAGTTCTTGGTGAAGTCCAGGCTCACGTAGCTGGCGCCGGAGAACAGCCGGAAGCGTCGCATGGGAGTCAGGGAGACCCGACTCGCCGTGACGTTGGCGCGCCCGCCACCCGCGAAGACGAGCCGCACCGAGGCCATGTCCTCGCTGTCCGTCAGGATCCTCCCCCCGGCCGCGTCGATGCTCTCGACCTCGGAGCCCATCAGCTCCAGCACCAGGTCCAGGTCGTGGATCATGAGATCGTGCACGACGCCCACGTCCATGCTGCGGAAGCTGAAGGTCGACATGCGGTGGCACTCGATGAAGCGTGGCTCCAGGCCCAGCTCGCGCACCTTGCGCACGCCGGGCTGGAAGCGCTCCACGTGCCCGACGGCCACGGGGGCACTCCCCCTGCGGGCCGCCTCGAGGATGCGGTCCCCGTCCTCCAGGCTCGCGGCCAGAGGCTTCTCGACCAGGCAGGCGACGCCCCGCTCCAGGAGAGGCACGGCGACCTCGGCGTGGTGGATGGTCGGGACGACGACGCTGGCCAGGTCGAGGCGGTCGGGCAGCTCCTCGACCCGGGTGCAGGCCTCACAGCCCAGCTCCCCGGCCAGGGCGTGGCCACGCATCGAGTCGGAGTCCAGGACGGCCACGAGCTGGGCCTCGGGGTGCTCGGCCCAGATGCGCGCATGGATCTTGCCCAGATGGCCGACCCCGCACACCGCCACCCGCAGAAGGCGCTTCGTCACTTGGCCGTCGCTCCGCCGAGGAAGAGCTCTTGCCCGACGCGGGTGAACTCCTCGCGCAGGGTTTCGCGATAGCGTCCCTTGGCCCCCTTCTCGGTCTGCCGCAGGGCTGCGATCAGCTCCCCCACCAACCCCTGGGCCCCCTCGTTCTCGAGGTGCTCGACGACCCGGTGGCGGGGCTCGCCGGAGCGGTAGATGCGGCGAAAGGCCGTGCGGAGGTCCCGCAGGGCTTCGGGCGGGTAGCCGGCGCGCTCCAGGCCGGGTGCCCCTCGACGATCATGAAGGGCGGGACGTCCATGATCATGCGAGTCAATCCGCCCACGTAGGCGTACTTGCCGATGGTGCAGAACTGGTGGGCAGCGGCCGCCCCGTTGATGATCGCTCCGTGCCCGACGGCGACGTGCCCGGCCAGAAGGACGTTGTTCGCCAGCACGACCCGGTCGCCGAGCTCACAGTCGTGGGCCACGTGGGAACAGGCCATGAGCAGGCAGTCGCTGCCCAGACGCGTGGAACCTCCGCCCTTGATCGTGCCGCGGTTGATCGTGACGAACTCCCGGATCGTGTTGCGATCCCCCACTTCCAGGTGGGTGGGCTCGTCCTCGTAGGACAGATCCTGGGGGGCACCGCCGATGTTGGCCTGCCCGATGATCCGGTTCTCGGAGCCGATGGTCGTCACCCCGTCGATCACGACCTGGGGACCGATCCAGTTGCGGTCGCCGATCCTGACGCTGGGGCCGATCACGGTATGGGGGCCAACGCGAACATCGACCCCGAGCTCCGCTTCGGGGTGGACGACTGCCGTGGGGTGAATCTCGGTTGCCATGCGCGCGGAAAGTCTAGGGTTCGACCATGGTGAACGTGAGGACGGCCTCGCATACGTCGCGACCTGCCACCGTCCCTTTGCCGCGCACCTGGGCCAGCTCGCCCTTCATGCGCTGGGTCTCCACTTCGATGCGGAGTTGATCTCCGGGCTCCACGGGAGCGCGGAGCTTGACCTTGTCGATCGACCAGAGCACCGCCAGCTTGCCGGTGTGCTCCAGGCGACGCAGGAGCAGAACCCCGGCCAGCTGGGCCATGGCCTCCAGCTGCAAGACCCCTGGCATCAGGGGTTTTTCCGGGAAGTGGCCCTGGAAGAAGGGCTCGTTGATCGAGACGTTCTTGATGGCCACGGCGCGCTGGTAGCCCTGGATCTCGAGCACGCGGTCGACGTCGGCAGCTTGTTGGTCACGGTTGCCGGCGCGCTCGTGCATGTGCGCACGCGCGTAGTAGAAATCCCAGTGCGCGCCGTGTTCCAACGCTCGTTCGCAGGGAGCGAAGTCGAACGGACCTTCCTCCTGATCGGTCCCCTGCGATCGGCACGTTTCCCAGTCGGGATAACCCAGCAACACGCGAAGCCGAGCGTTCTCGGAGACGTGCCTCTGAGCATCGTTGGCGATCTGCCGCATCGCGTCGAGACTTCCACCCCAACGCGGCCGCATCGCGTGCATCGCGACCACACGAACGCTCAAGCACGTAGGGCAAACCTCG
>JAUIEE010000542.1 GCA_030428965.1 bacterium
GTTCGCCTGGACCGGCTCGCGTACGAGGGAGACGGGCACTCACTGCACCTCGAGAGCCCCAGCGAGGTCCGTCTCTTCCCCGACGAGCAGACCCTCTCGCCCCTCGTGCTGTCCGGCGAGCTTGGCAGACTCGAAGCCCGGGGGCGTCTGGCCGGAGACGAGCTCGCCCTGGACGTTGATCTCCAGCGCTTCCATCCCTCTCCTCTGTTGGCACTGCTTCCCGCGACAGCAGCCTGGGACCTCGAGGAGGTGCGCGGAAGCCTCTCGATCCGGAGCCTGGCCGAGCTGCGCGCGCAGCTCGAACTGGATGGGCTCACCGCTCCCGAGCTTCCGGGGAAGTGGAACGGCAGCCTCGACGCTGCCCTGGTCGGAGGCCGCCTCGAGGTCAGCGCCTTCGAGGCCAGGGCCGACAGCGGGCATACCCTGGCGCTCCACGGCTCGGCGCCGCTCGTGCTCGGCAGCCGTCCGTTCGATGCGCCCGGAGAGCTCAACCTGACGCTCGCGGGCGAAGTCTCGAGCTCGCTCTTCCCCACCGAGCGCCTGCCCGTCGAGCTGGGCCCCAGAGCTCGCTTCGAAGCACAACTCGACGGGAGCTGGAGTGAGGTGCGGGGCAGCGCCGACCTCGAGGTGGCCGCCGTCGAAGCGCACGAGAGCAGCGTGAGCCTGTCGCTTTCCCTGGCACGCGGCCTCCAGGTGCAGGAGCTCCTGGTCTCCCTGCCCCAGGGTCGCCTGACGGCGAGCGGAAGCCTCGACGCCACGCTCGACCTCACCACCCTCACGGAGGAAGCGTGGGAGTCTCTCCTGCAGGCCCCGCTGCAGGCGGATGCTTCGGTGCATCTCTCCGAGCTCGGCTGGTTGGTCGAGGACCTCTCCGACATCCGTCGGCTGGCGGGGACCCTCGACGGAGAACTCTCGCTCAGCGGAAGCCTGGGCCAGCCCCGATTCCGGGGAGGGACGCGCCTGCGTTCGGGTGAACTGCGCGTGCCCGGCAACCTCCCTCCCCTGAAGAACATCGAAGCCCAGCTCGAGTTCCAGGGCCACGAGGTCGCCATCCAGCAGCTCTCCGGAGAGCTGGGCTCCGAGCCCTTCCAGATCCAGGGCCGCGCCCTGTTCGAGGACAAGCCTGAGCTCGACCTCAGGCTGCGCGGGCAGAACCTCCTGTTCTCGCGCACGTCGGAGACCCGGGTACGGGCAGACGCCGACCTCTCCGTGGTCGGCCCCCTCGACCGCCTCCGGACCACCGGGGAACTGGTCCTCACCGAGGGCAAGTTCGGCCGTAACTTCGACCTCCTGAGCGGTATCGGGGCCAGCGACCCCCCCAGCGCCCAGGGACGGGGCTTCCAGCTGTCGTTCTTCGAACAAGGCCCGCTGGCCGACATGCTCTTCGACGTGACCATCCGCTCGAAGAGGCCCTTCCTCGTCAGGAACAACCTCGTCAAGGGATCCTTCCGCCCGGACCTCAGGCTGACCGGAACCGGGGCCGTGGCCGTTCTCGACGGACCGCTGTACGTGGACGACGCCAGCTTGAAATGGCCGGCCGGCACCCTGAGGGTCGGCGCGGGCCTGATCCGCTTCAGTGCCGACGACCCCTTCCGCCCCAAGCTCGAGCTGGTCGCCGAGGCGCGCATGATCGGCTACGACGTTCGCGCCCGGGTAACCGGTCCGTACGATCAACCCGAGATCGAGCTGTCGTCGGATCCTCCGCTGCCGAACGAAGATCTGCTCGTCCTGTTCCTGACCGGGCAGGTGCCCGAGGGAGGCCTGGGCCAGCGCGGAAGGGTCGTGGCGCAATCGATGGCCGTGTACCTGGCCAAGGACGTGGTCACGCGCTGGTTCTCGGGCGATGGCGAGGTGAACGAAGACTCCTTCTGGGATCGCCTGGTGTTCGAGTTCGGGACCGAGGTCAGCCGGACCGGCGGCCAAACGGCACGGGTGACGTTCTACCTGGATCACGTCCCGCGGGAGACCGGCTGGGTGCCCTACATCACCGGCGAGCAGGACGTGTACGACAAGATCAACTTCGGCCTGGGCTTCCTCTTCAGGTTCCGTTGATGCGCGCCTGGATCCCCTTGCTCGTGGCCCTGGTCGCAGGAGCCTGCCGCTCCGCGACGGACATCGGTGAAGTGTTCGCAGCGGGCGTCACACCGAGCTTCGAAGGCCAGGTGAGCCTGTCCGAGACCGAGCTCTTCGCCATCATCGAAGCAGACATCGAAGGCCTCGACAATCCGATCTCCACCCCGGCCCAGGCCGACGATGCCGCCTACGCCCTGGAAGAGGCCTACCGCCGGCGCGGCCATCCGTTCGCCCGGGTGAGCTACGACTTCGAACCTCTGCCCGCGGCCGGAGCGCGTATCGTGTTCACGATCGAGGAGGGTGCGCGGACCCGCGTCAGCTCGCTCACCTTCCTGGGCAACCAAGCCTTCGGTCGCGACGAGCTGGCGGGTTTCTTCCGCCCGCGGGGAGGTCTGTTCGAGGACACGACGTTCTTCTTCGTCGAGAGCGACCTCGCGAGCGGGCTGACGTCCCTGCGTCGTTTCTACGCCCAGAAGGGCTACCAGCGCGCGGAGGCTCGCCTGCGCCCACCTCGCTTCAGCAACGACCGGCGCGAGGCCTTCATCGAGGTCGAAGTGACCGAAGGTCCTCTGTTCAAGATCGGGTCGGTCGAGGTCGAGGGATGGGCCCCCGGCGCCGAAGAACGCAGGCAGGCGTTGATCGATCGCTACACG
>JAUIEE010000543.1 GCA_030428965.1 bacterium
CGCGGTCGTAGAGGATGTCGAACTCGACCTTGCGGAAGGGCGGCGCGACCTTGTTCTTGACCACCTTGACCTTGGTCCGGTTGCCGACCACCTCTTCCCCGTCCTTGATCTGGCCGATGCGGCGGATGTCGCAGCGCACCGAGCTGTAGAACTTGAGGGCGCGACCGCCGGTCGTGGTCTCGGGGCTGCCGAACATCACGCCGATCTTCTCGCGGATCTGGTTGATGAAGATGACCAGGGTCTTCGAGCGTGCGATGGAACCGGTCAGCTTGCGCAGGGCCTGGCTCATCAGGCGCGCGTGCAGGCCCACGAAGCTGTCCCCCATCTCGCCTTCGATCTCGGCCCGGGGCACGAGGGCCGCGACCGAGTCGACCACGATCACGTCGACCGCATCCGAGCGGACGAGGGTGTCGACGATCTCGAGGCCCTGCTCACCGGTGTCCGGCTGGCTGACGAGCAGGTCGTCGAGGTTGACGCCCAGCTTGCGGGCGTAGGCCGGATCCAAGGCGTGCTCGGCGTCCACGATGGCGCAGATGCCGCCCTGTTTCTGGGCGCTCGTGATCACGTGCAGGGCCAGGGTCGTCTTGCCGGAGCTCTCCGGGCCGTAGACCTCGACCACCCGGCCGCGGGGGAAGCCCCGGCCGCCCAGGGCCAGGTCCAGGGAGATGGATCCGGACGAGATGCCCTGGATCGGTTCGGTGAGGGCGCCGTCCCCCAGACGCATGATGGCCCCCTTCCCGTAGCTCTTCTCGATCTCGGAGAGAGCGGCGGTCAGGTTGCGGCTGCGCGGATCGGCTTTGGAGTCTTGGCTGCCCTTCGTGCGAGGCGTGCTCATGGGGTCCTCTCGTTGAAATCCAAGTTAGGGATCGTTCGATCCCCCCCGTGGCCGGATCATAGCGGTGGGCCGAGGGCGACAGAAGCGCAGCCCGGTGTCCTTTGGACAACTCTTCGCGCCGGCGGTTTCGCTCGCAGTCCCTGGAACCTCCTTCCCTCGACGCGTCCACGGGAGCGCGCTCGGTGTCAGGCCTCGGCCATCCCCGGGGGAAAGCAACCTTCTAGTATCGGGGCGATTCCCCGCCGAACCGGTCCGCACGAATCGGCCGTCCCGCTGCAGGCCCCGGGGACCTGGCCGCTTCGGTTCGCTGCAAGCATCCGGGGAGGGGACGCGAGCGAAGATCCGATGAGGGGGGCCGTTGGTAGAGCCCAGAGGTGTCTCACTCACCCGAGAGGCGTCTCCACCGCTACAAAACCGGGATTCTTCTCCACGATGCGATGGCCCTATTAGCATGAGGAGTGCTCGAGTACCGCTCTTCGTGGCGTAGCCGGCGGGGGCGGTGAAGCCTGTCATCCTGCACAAGGAGGTAGCTCCATGAAAACGCTGCTCAAGCTTTGGACCCTGGTCGCTTTCCTAGCCCTGACCCCGTGGTCCTCGGCACAGAAGGGCATGGACAGGGTGAGACCCGGCACCTCCGGAGCTGCGACGCAATCCGCGAAGGGCCCGTTGGTCTTCGAGGGGGTCGTGCTGAGTCCTGAGGGAGCTCCGGCCGAAGGAGCTTTCGTTTTGAGCAGTGCGGGCGGGCGGGCGACAACCGATCACGCCGGGGCCTTCCGGCTCGAGGTCCCCATGCCGATCGAAGCGAACACCGTGGTGATCACGGCCGTGACCAAGGATAGCCGATCCCTGACCGCAAGCCGGGAGGTCCGACTCGGAGGGGTGGCAGCCCAGGTGCGGGTGACCCCTCTCCTGCTTGCCGAGAGTCTTCCTTGCCATCCGCGCTGGCTGCCCGCCTTCGGGAGTGCACCGGGGGTCCCCCAAGGTGAGGTGCGTGCCTTGGCCGTGATGGACGATGGTGGTGGACCGGCCCTGTTCGTGGGCGGTGACTTCTCTTTTGTCGGGGGCATCGAGGCGCACCACATTGCGAAGTGGGACGGAACGAGCTGGACCGCGCTCGGAAACGGCGTCGATGATCGGGTGGATCACCTGACGGTTTTCGACGACGGCGGTGGCCCCAGGCTCTATGCCCTCGGTAGCTTCGTCTTCGCCAGCGGAGTACTGACCCAAGGCGCCGCGACTTGGGACGGCTCGAGCTGGACGAACCTGGGTTTCTTCGGGTCCGTGGATCGACTCGAGGTGTTCGACGATGGCACGGGTCCAGCTCTCCATGGGATCGTGTCCGCGTCCAACGTGGGCCGTCTCTACAGGCTTGAAGGTACGGACTGGTTCCTGCTGGCCGAGAGCGAGCAGCACGTCTACTCCGCTCTGGCGGTCTTTGACGATGGGAACGGAGAAGCCCTCTACGTCGGAGGAGCTCACGTCGTGGGCAGCACGTACCAGAACTACGTTGCAGTCTGGGACGGTTCGAGCCTCACTCCCGTGGTGGATCCTGTGGAGTCCGGATGGGTGCGTGACCTGGCCGTGTTCGACGATGGTGGAGGAGACTCTCTCTACGCGGGGGGCAACTTCTTTGTCTTTGGCGGTTCCGCGGCGAAGGGGGTGGCCAAGTGGGATGGGTCCAGTTGGTCGGCCCTGGGGAGTGGCGTCGGCACCGGCCCAGCGACCGTCTTGAGGCTGAAGGTGTTCGATGACGGTGGCGATGGAGCCACCAATCACGAATGCGGCTCCTGCTAAAAGGTTTACTTGGCCGGCGACTCTCTGCGGAATGCGGAAGGACGGTCGATCTACCATCGCGCGCTCCTTCGTGGAATTGGAAACCACCTTT
>JAUIEE010000544.1 GCA_030428965.1 bacterium
GGCCGCCGATAGCCCCGGAAAGCCTTTCCCGGTCCCCGGGCCCAGAACCATGATCCAATCCGTTCGCCTTGCCTTGCTCCTCATCGCCCTCCTCCCGGCGACCTCCTGCGTCATCCCCCACGCTTCGGTGACGCCGCGCTACGGCCAGCTCGACATCGACGGGGACCTGTTCCTGTCGTCCTCGAACGCCAGTGCGAGCTCGGACACCGACGCCCTCGGGCTCGACGACGAGGGCGCCTTCGCGCCCCGCGTCGACCTCTCGTTCGGAGGACTGCACGTCACCGCCTCCGGCTACGACGTGGAGTACGCAGGCACGGGAATGGCCGAGGGACAGTTCGATCTGGGGGGCACGGTCATCGCGGCCAACGATCCGACCGAGACGCAGATCGACCTGCGCTCGGCCAGCGTGCTCGTGACCATGGACTTCGTCCCCACGGACCTGGTGGACATCGGCATCGGCATCGGGGCCACGGGCTTCGATTTCGACCTCAGCATCGAGTCCCTCACCACCAACGAGGTCCTGAGGACGGACGAGCAGACGATCCTGCCCGTCCTGGCCCTGCGCGCCGAGGTCGAATTGTTCGACTTCACCCTCAATGGAATCGCGAGCGGATTGACCGGCAGCTACGGGGACGTGGAGGCGACCTACGTCGACGCGGACGTCTTCTTCCAGTACGACTTCAGCGATCTCTTGAACTTCTACGCCAGCCTCATGGTCGGCTACCGCTACATCCTGGTCGACGTCGAGTACGACGACGAAGATGCCCGCTTCGACGGCGACCTGAGCTTCAGCGGCCCCTATTTCGGCTTGACGGTCGGCCTGTAGCCAAGGGATCGTAGGGGGCATGGCCGCCGGCCCTTCCCCCAAGCGCTTCGATCGCCAGGTGCGCTTCGCCCCCCTGGGCGCCGCCGGGCAGGAGAAGCTGGAGTCGTCGCGCGTCTTGCTCGTCGGCTGCGGCGCCCTGGGCGGAGTCCTGGCCCAGAGCCTGACCCGGGCCGGGGTAGGCCAGCTGGTGCTGGTCGATCGCGACGTGGTCGAGCTCACCAATCTCCCCCGCCAGGTGCTCTTCGACGAGCAGCACGCCGCGGCGGGCACCCCCAAGGCCCTGGCGGCCCGCGAGACCCTCTCCCGCATCGGAGGGCCCACCGCCATCGAATCCCACGCCGCGCACCTCGACGCCGGAAACCTGGAGCAGCTGGCCGGTCCGGCCGACCTGATCCTGGATGGGACCGACAACCTCGAGACACGCTACCTCCTGAACGACTATGCCATCCTGCGGGGCATCCCGTGGGTCTACGCGGGGGTCGTCGGCGGAGCCGGGCTGGTCCTGCCCGTGCGGCCCGGGGAAGGAGCCTGCCTGCGCTGCATCTTCCCCGACCCGCCTCCCCCCGGGAGCCTGCCGACCTGCGACTCGGCCGGCGTCATCCTGCCCGCCGTGGGTCTGGTGGCTTCCATGGCCGCGGGCCTCGGTCTGCACCTCCTGGTCGAACCCGAGTCCGTGCAAGCCGCCTTGATCGAGCTCGACGCCTGGAGCGGCGTCGTCCGGCGCCTGCCCGCGCCCCGGGACAGCGACTGCCCCGCCTGCGCCCAGGGGAAGCTCTCCTTCTGGCACGACGGCGCGGGGCGCAAAGCGGAAGTCCTGTGTGGACGCAACACGGTCCAGATCCCCCCGTCCCAACGCTCCCCGGATCTCGCCCTCGTGGCCGACCGCCTCGAGGGCGTCGCCACCAAGATCCTGCGCGCCGAGGTCCTGGTCCGCTTCGAGGTGGACGGACTGACCGTGACCCTGTTCCGGGATGGCCGTGCCCTGGTCGAGGGCACCGAGGAGCTCGAGCGGGCCCGATCGGCCTACGATCGGTATGTCGGCAACTGACCCGGCGCTGATCCTGCTCGCCGCGGGAGCCTCCCGTCGTCTCGGCACGGCCAAGGCGCTCGTTCGACTGGGGAGCCGCCCACAGGACACGCCCCTCGGCCTCCTGCTCACCGCCGGCGCCGGCCTGCGGTCCACGCCTCCCCTGGTCGTCACCGGTGCCCACGACGCGGAGATTCGAGCGGCCCTCCCCCCCACGGCGGAAGCCGTGTTCAATCCGACCTGGGAGGCTGGACGCACCGGCAGTCTGCAGCTCGCCATCCAGGCCAGGAGCGGCCTCGACCTGTGCCTGGCCCCCGTCGACGTTCCCCGGGTCCCGCCGGAGGTTTTCCTGGCCCTACGGAACGGCTGGCTGGAGGCCCAGGCGCCAGCCCGAGGCTGGTTGGCCCCCTGGACTCTCCATCAGGGCACCCGGCGCTTTGGCCACCCCGTCATCCTGGGCCGAGCCCTGGCGAAAGAAGTTCTGGGCTGGGACCCCGACCGCCCCCTGAGGGACCTGCGCGGCCTCGCCGACCCTCTCCTGGCCGTCGAGGTCGCCGACGACGCCATCCACGACGATCTGGACACTCCGGCGGACTGGCGAGCCCTGCGGAAAAATCCCTAGCCCCGCAATTCTCGGTAGGGAAGGCCGAAAACGGCCTCCAGGCGCGGTCGCACCCCAACCGATAGGGTCGAAACCGTGTCCCCAGACGCGGCCCCGTGACTTGCGCCCCCTGGGCGGAGAGTAGCTCCGTCTCCCCCAGAGGTCCGCAACCAGCCCCATCTATGAGTTTTCAAGGAGACGTAGCCGGAATCGGTCTTGGAGAGCTGCTCCAAGGACTGGCTCGCGGCGGTCGTGACGGTGTCCT
>JAUIEE010000545.1 GCA_030428965.1 bacterium
CAGATCGACGTGGTCGGCTAAGCATGAAGAACATCATCAAGAAGGAACGTGTCCAGCTCTCCGAACAGGGAGCAGCCAAGGCTCCTGCGTCCCGCCAGAGCAAGGCCGACCCCTGCGTGCGTCTCGTCCGAACCGAAGGACGGGTCAGCGCCATCGAAGTCACCTGTTCGTGCGGCCAAGTCTCCCTGCTCGAGCTCGAGTACGACGCCGAACCTCCTCAGCCCTAGGGCGCCATGAAGCTTCAATCCAAAAGACCCCTCTTCGCCTTGCTCTTGCTCGGGGCCTCGACGCTCTCCTGCGCCGCTCCGGCTCTCTTCGAGAGCTACGACTGGCCCATCAAGGGGCCTGCACCCAAGAGTGAGCGCCAGTGGAACTACACCCAGGAGCCGCCCGTGGAGCCGAGCGCCGGGGCTGAGCCCACGGCCGCCGCCCAGCCCCCGGCCGAAGGGGCCCTGCTCGGCTGGGAGAGCGGCGTGGTCGGCAGCTCCGAGCCCGGCGCGGTCGTGGAGAGCAGCTCGCCCTCCCGCACGATCGGCCCCGCCCAGGAAGGCCGCATGCACATCATCGAGCTCTACAGCCAGGTGCTCGACGAGCGCGACGCCCTCGCGGAAGAGGTGGAGCAGCTCAAGACGGCGCTCATGAAGACGCGCACGCTCCTGGAGCGAGGGGACACCAACCTGGCCGAGACCCAGAGCGGTGTGCTCGAGCTGGAGCAGGAGGTCGAACGGCTGCGGCTGGAGAACCAGGAGCTCTCCGCGCGCCTGACCACGGCTCAGATCCGGCGCCTCGAGGCCGAGAAGCTGCTGCTCGAAGCCAAGATCTCCGAGCACCGTGCGCGGCAGACCGACGCGGCCGAAGCCCTGGTGGAGGAAACCCCGTGAAAGCTCTCCTCTCCCTCTTTCTGTGTCTCGGCGCCTCCTCTTGCCTGACCACCCCCGGGCTCGAGATGCCGGCCCTGGCCAACGCCGAGGTGACCAACGACTTCCACACCTACACCATCCGGCGCGTCGGCCTGATGCCCTTCTCGGGCAAGGACCTCCAGGGCGCCCAGAGCCAGGCTTTCCAGCTGAGCTTCTTCGGTGAGGTGTCCCAGTCCACGCCCTACGAGATCGTGCTGCTCGAGCCCGAGGACCTCGAGGAGATCGAGCTGAGCGAGCCCTACCGCCGCGGCTGGTACCGTCCGCGCACGATCATCCAGCTCGCCCGTCGCTACAGCCTGGACGCCATCCTGTTCGGCACGGTCACGCGCCAGCAGTTCTTCCCGCCCCAGGAGCTGAGCCTGCAGGTCGACATGGTCGCCTCCGAGACGGGCATGGTGATCTGGTCCTCGAAGGTACACCTCGACGCGAGCGACCCGCGCGTGCTCGACGGGCTGCGCCTGTTCTACGGCCACAACGACCTCGGCGAGGGCGACGATCAGTCCTGGCAGCTGGCGCTGCTCTCGCCCGAGCGCTTCTCGCGCTTCGCCGCGTTCCAGATCGCGAGCTTGCTGTAGGGCCTGGGCCCGCACGAGATCGTTCGAGCTTCTGGCAGTCGATACTCCGCGGTGAAGAGCCGGCGGGGCTTCGGTGCTAGGCTGAGGCCATGGGGATCGCTTCCCGCAGGCTCATAGGGTTGCTCGCGCTTGTCGTTTGCCTGGGGGTAGGGTTCTGGGCGAGGTTGGGGACGACGTCGCGTCGATCGAGCACGGCGGACCGGGGGGGCGTGTTGGCTGTGGAGCAGGAGCCCTTGGCCAAGCTGTCGACCAGCGTCGCGGAAGAGCCGAGCGTGGGCGCTTCGGTCCCCGGGCGGACGCCCCTCCCGGATACGCTCGATCGCGAAGTCCAAGCGTCGCTGTTCGTGCTTGCGTTGTCCGAAGTCGAGGCGAAGGAGGACGGAGGAACCTGCCGGGTCCTCGATTCGGGTTGGAGGAAGTGGGGCGTTGCGGAGGGGCTGGCGCCTGGCAACTATCTCGTCCGACGGGGAGTCGGGCCTCTGTTCTTCGCCACGGAGAAGGAGTTGCTCGACGGTCGAGGCGCGCGCTTGCCGACCCAAGATGCCCGGGTGGACGTGGTCTTCGACCCACCTCTTCCCGTGGATGTGGCCCGGCGACATGTCTTCAATCTCGAACCCGGGGAACCAGCCGCCAGATTGCGCGAGGATTGGAGAGGTGCCACGCTCGTCCAGAGTCTGAGCTTGCCGCTCGGGCTCGAACCGGTTGCCGTAGCGGAGGTCGATCGCACATTGACCGATCCTCTTCGCATCACCGATCTACACGCCGGCTTGCGGTACGAGCTCTCGATCGAGGGCAAGCAGCATTCAGCAGGTCTGAAAGGAAGTCAGATCGAAGCCGGCAAGGTCGGATTCGTGCCGCCCGCGAAGCTCATCGTGCCCTGGCTCCGAACGCCCGGCGTGGAAGTCGTCGTCACCGGAGCGGGGACTTGCCGAGGCAAGATCTACGCCCGACCCTGGGACCTCTCTCTGGGCTCATCCCCCTGGTGCTTCGTCGAGAACAGCCGCGGCTGGACCGAGACCTCCCGGGAGCGTGACGGCACCTACGAGATCTTGGGCGCCGGTTTCGACTGGGTGGCCCATCCTCCCTATCCCGTCGTGTCGATTCGGGGCGGTCAACCTGACGTCTCGCGGGTGGAGCTTCACGCCAAGAGAGACGACAGGACCCTGGTCAGCTTTGCCAATCCCACCAAGAGCCTCGTCGGCCGAGGCCAGGGCCGTCGCAG
>JAUIEE010000061.1 GCA_030428965.1 bacterium
ACCGTTGGACGAGTCGAGCGCATCGAGGTGCTCGCCTTCGGTGAACCCGAGGACTACATCCCGCGCGGCAACTGGTACGCCCAGTTCCTGGGGCAGAAGCTCGACGAGAAGCTGACTCTGAAGCGCGAGATCCGTGGCGTGACCGGGGCGACCCTGACGGCGCGGGCGACCACCGATTGCGTTCGACGGGTCCTGGCCCTGCACCAGGTCGTGGAGGGCGCCGTCGCCGAAGGCGCCAGCGAATGACCCGGGCGGAGGCCTGGTGCCTGCACGCCTCCAACGTCCTGGTCGGTGGTACGGGCCTGGTCTACGGGTGGATGCGCTACTTCGCGCAGAGTGAGGACGAGTTCGCCATCGTCAACCATCCGTGGCAGCCGACCTTCCAGCACGCCCACGTCGTCGTGGCCCCGCTGCTCGTCTTCGCCGTGGCCATGGTCTGGCGCCTGCACGTATGGAAGCGCATTCGCAGCGGGTTCCGCTCCCGGCGCAACAGTGGCTGGGCGCTGTTTCTGATGGTCTGGCCCATGATCCTGTCGGGCTACCTGCTCCAGGTCTCCGCCGAGGAGTTCTGGCGCCAGGCCTGGGTGGCCGTCCACGTCGCGACCTCGGCCCTCTGGTGCATGGCTTACCTGGTGCACCCCGTGCGCCCGAAGGCCTAGGGGCGTGGAGCAGGTCCAGGGACGGTCCCCGTCCTAGGCCTCCTGGGTCGAGGTGCGCGGGTAGATCGGACCTTCCCTCGAGAGGACGGCTTTCAGGAGGCGCGCCGCGTACACCCTTTGATCCCTGCGCAGGGAGCGTTCGGTGATGCGCTTGTTGCTCGAGCGCATGCGCTCCCGTAGGACCTCGAGGGCGGCGCGGGACTCGCTCGAACTGCCGGAGGCGTGCAGGACGAGGCAGTGGGTTCCCGTGACGACGATGCGGTCCGGGAGCTCGGCGCCGTGGCGGCCCAAGAGCTCCATCGCGCGCGTGCTGGCTTCGAGGGCGCGATCGAGGTCTTGACCGAAGACGTGGATCCGTGCCGTCATGGAGAGGCCCACGCTCTCGGCTCGGAAGAACCCGATCTCCTGGGCCAGCTCGGTGGCTCGCGCAACGGCCTGGTAGCCCTCCTGGTCGTCGTTCTCCCACAGCAGGATCGCGAGGAAGATGCGCGCCAGGGTCTCCGCCCGCCGATCCTCGATCTCCTCGGCGAGCAGCAGGGCGTCCCGCAGCTGGGCCTCGGCTTCGCTGGGGCGGTCGAGGTCGAGCAAGAGGGCGCCCAGGCGAGCCCTTGCTTCCGCTTCGATCCCCCGTTCGCCGGCTCGCGAGGCCAGGGCGATGGCGCGCTGAATCGCTCGCTGGGCCTGCTGGGGACGCCCCGCGACGCGGCGGATGCGGCCCCGAAGGAGATAGGCATGGGCCACGATCCCGAGCCGGAGCTCGTCGCCCCTTCGAAGGGTCTCGGTCGCTCGCTTCACCTGGCGCGTCGCGTCGTCGACGCGATCCAGGAGGATGTCCAGGAGAGCGATCGTCAGGTAGGAGAGCGCCTTCTGATTGTTTCCCTTGGCGCGTGCCAGGGCCTCCCGCGCCAGGGTCCGGGCCAGCTCGAGCTCTCCGACCTGTCCCTGTACCTGGGCCAGGCGACGTAGGGCGTCGCTGAGGACGCGGTCGTCGCCGGCGCTCTTGGCCAGCTGGACGGCGTTCTGGTACATGCCCCGGGCGAGGCCGAACTGGCCGGTGGCGCTGGCGTAGCGACCGTGCAGGAGGTAGATGCGCGCGCCCACCTGGGGGAACGACTGCAGGTCGATGTCCAGGTCGTGCAGGCGGTCGAGCAGGCGTCGCTCCTCTTCGCGCTGTCCCAGGCGCCCCGCGGCGTCGGCGGCGATCTCGAGCAGGGCCAGTCGACGCTCGACGCTGGCCGGGTCCAAGGGCAGGTCGTCGAGTGCTTCCAGTCCCCAGCGGGCCAGGGTGGCGCGCTGCTGCGACGGCGCACGGGTGGACAGTTTTCCGATCAGTTCCCAGACGGCGTCCAGGAGTTCCGCCGATGCGCCGGCGGAGCGCAGGTGGAAGGCGCGCTGGTAGGCTTCCTCCGGTCGTAGTCCGTCGGGCGCGTGCTCGAGGCCCCGGGCCGCGGCGCGGTGCAGTCGTCGCCGTCGGTCGGGAGCGAGGGAACGGTAGACGGCTTCCCGCAGGGCCGGACGATCGAAGCGGTAGCGGTCGCGCCGGGGGACGAGCCAGCCCAGGCGCACCAGGTCGGAGAGCACCCGGTCGATCTCGGAGCGCTTGGTCGGCGGAAAGGCGCGCACGAGGAACTCCGGCTCCATGTATCCACCCACCACGGCCAGCCGCTCCAGCCACGAGCGCTGGGCCCGGTTGAGGGAGCGGAAGCGTTCGGCGATCAGGCGGTCGAGCGAACGGGGCAGGGGCAGCTCGTCGGGGGAGAGGGTCAAGACCAGGGAGGGGTCGTCCTCGGACTTGGGACGCGCGTCTCCCCGGCGCACGAGGTCGCGCAGGATCTCGTTCAGGAGCCCCGGGTTGCCCCGACTGCGGTTCCACAGGGTGCGGGCCAGGCGCATGCGCGGCGCGGAGCGGTGGAAGAGCTCGGCGACGAGCTCGCCCACGGCCGCTTCGGACAGCGGACCGACCTCGAGCCGCTGGAAGGTCGTGCTGCCCGGGCCTTGCAGCTGATCCAGGTGGGCCACCAGGCGATCGAAGGGCTCGGGCTGGTCGGGCGGGACGTCCTCGCGGGCGCCGAGGATCAACAACAGCCGGCTCTCGTCGAGGTGGTCGATCAGGATGGAGATCGCCGCCAGGGTGACCGGGCCTGCCCGATGAACGTCGTCCAGGAAGAGGATCGTGGGGGTTCGCGCCGCCAGGGAGCCCACCCACTCGGCGAGGGCGGCAGGGATGGATTCGAACAGCTCCGGTCGTTTCTCCGCATCGAGGGCCGTCAGCAGCGTCGGCACGTTCTCCGGGCCGACGACTTCGGCCAGGAGCGCTTCTTCGCGCGGCCCCGGGCGGCTTCCCAGGGGGAGCTGCAGCCAGCGGAAGAGCAGCAGCATGAGGATTCCGCCGGGCAGAGATTCGACCGCTTCGTTCCAGCGCGCGAAGAGGTACATTGGCGGGGTCCGGGACTGCCGGGCGCGCTGGGCGAATTCCTGGGCCAGGCGCCACTTGCCGATGCCCTGGGGGCCGCTCAGCCAGACGATCTCGCTGTGGGGCTCCGGCGCGGAGCGAATGCGCTCCAGGGTGCTCTCTAGGGAGGAGAGTTCCCGGGCGCGGCTCACGAAGGGGGAGAAGTGACGCTGCTCGCGACCTGGCTGCGTGGAGCCGGCGTCGATACGAGCGCGCCAGAAGGGGCTCCGCTCTCCCTTGTGCAGCCAGCGGGCGAGCTCCCTGGCCGCGGGGCGAGCCTCAGGTCGGCGCTGCAGACACTCCTCGAGCGCGGCGTCGAGGAAGGGGGAGAGCCTGGGGAAGTGGTGCGAGGGACGGACGAAGTGCGCGCGGGTGATGGCGGCCAGGAGCTCGTCGGCCCCCGAGACCTCGATCGAGCGCCGCAGCAGGTTGCCGGTGGAGGAGCCCGTACCCGCGAGGGAGGTGAAGGGGTCCCCGGGGCTGGCGCTGGCCCCGAAGGGGTGGCGGCCCGTGGCCAGCTCGTAGAGCACGACCCCCAGGGCGAACACGTCGGAGGCGGTGCTGCCCGGGTGGCCCTGGGCTCGCTCGGGGGAGAGGTAGGCCAGGCTTCCGGGCCCGGCGTCGGTCGGGGTAGCTTCGGCTTGTCCCCGTGCGAAGCCCAGGTCCAGGAGGACGGCACGGCCCTCCTCATCGATGCGGACGTTGTCCGGCTTGACGTCCCCGTGGGAGAGCCCGGCTTCGTGCAAGGTGGCCAGGGCCTCGGCCAGCTGGGCCCCGACGTTGCGCACCGTGGGCTCGGGCAAGGGGCCGTCGCTGGCCAGGATCTCCTTGAGCGTTCGGCCCGGTACGTACTGCAGGACCAGGTAGGGGCCCCGTTCTCCCACCCCGTGGTGCAGCACCTGGACCAGGGAGTGGTTCCGAAAGCGCATCCCCACCTGAGCTTCCTGCTCCAGGGCAGCGCGGGCCTTGGGATCGTCGGCCAACCGGGGGAGCAGGGTCTTCACGGCCACCTCGCTCCCGGCCTTGCGCCCCTGCCAGGGGGCGACGAGGAGTCCGAGCTCCACCTGGGCCGTCGCGCCGAGGCCCAACTTGCGCACGATTTCGATCCGAGGTTCGTCCATCTCGAGGGAACCGGCTGGAGGTATCGATCGTGGATTCGACTAGGATCCTACCGCACGCTCCCCGCCGCGATCGTATTCTTGAACGATCCCCTAGAGGTAACCCAAAACCCCGCCAGCCGATCCATGGGCTTCACCGTCTACAACTCCTATTCGCGCCAGAAGGAACCGTTCGAGTCGATCGAGGCCGGCGTCGTGCGCATGTACAACTGCGGCCCCACGGTCTACAACCGCCAGCACATCGGCAACTTCCGCGCCTTCCTCTTCGCCGATGTCCTGCGCCGCTGGCTCGAGTACCAAGGGTACCGGGTCGAGCAGGTCATGAACATCACGGACGTCGGGCACCTGACCGACGATGGGGACGTCGACGGTGGGGACAAGATCGAGGAGCAGGCCAAGCGGGAGAAGCTCGATCCGCGCAAGATCGCCGACGGCTACGCCACGATGTTCCTGGAGGACATCGCCCAGCTGGGCGTGCGCGAGCCGAAGTCCTATCCCCGGGCCACCGAGCACATCCCCGAGATGCTGGAGATCATCGAGGGCCTGATCGAGAAGGGCCACGCCTACGAAGCCGACGGCAACGTCTACTTCGATGTCACCAGCTTCGACCGCTATGGCCAGCTCTCGGGCAACCGGCTCGACGATCTGGTTGCGGGCTCGAGGGTCGAGGTGCGCGAGGAAAAGCGACACCCGGCGGACTTCGCCCTCTGGAAGACCGATCCGCATCACCTGATGAAGTGGAAGAGCCGCTTCGGTCCCGACGGCTTCCCCGGGTGGCACATCGAGTGCAGCGCCATGGCCATGAAGCACCTCGGGCGTCGCCTGGACATCCACACGGGGGGGGAGGACAACATCTTTCCCCACCACGAATGCGAGATCGCCCAGACGGAGTGCTTCACCGGAGAGCCCTTCGCCCGCTACTGGATGCACACCAAGTTCCTCCAGGTGGATGGGGGCAAGATGGCCAAGAGTCTGGGGAACACCTATTCCCTGGACGACATACGGGAGCGAGGTTTCGCCATTCGAGACCTGCGCTACGCCCTGATTCGGGGTCACTATCGCCAGCCGCTCAACTTCACCTGGGACATCCTGGCCGAGGCTCGTTCCGCCGTGGAGAAGCTCGACGACCTCGTGGCGCGACTGCGACGCGCCGCGGGCGGTCAGGGCGCCGCCGGAGAAGCCGAGGCCGGTCGCGAGGTGCTCGCCGCCTTGCGCAAGAAGTTCGAGGACGGGATGAACGACGATCTCAACGTCCCCATTGCGCTGTCCGCGCTCTTCGAGCTGCGTTCCTCCGTCGTGGAGGGGGAGCTCGGGCAAGCGGTGGCCCGGGATGCGCTCGAGTTCGTGGAGCGGGCCGATTCGGTGTTGGCCGTGCTCAAGATGGAAGAGGAGTCCCTCGACGAGCGCGTCGAAGGGCTGATCGGTGCGCGCAATCAGGCCCGCGCGGACAAGGACTGGGCCGAATCGGACCGCATCCGCGACCTGCTCCTGGCCGAGGGGATCCTGCTCGAGGACACCGCGGAAGGGACCGTTTGGCGCAAGAAGTAGGGGAGGCCGGGCCTCAGCGCTCCTCTTCTTCTTCCTGGGCGTTGAGGTAGTCCAGGTACTCGCGATCGACCGCATCGCCCTCTTCATCCGGCGGCTGAGGTGCGCTCGCTTCGGTATGGGCCTCGGGGTTGATGGCCCGGTCGCGGTCCAGGGCCTCGGCGATCTTCGACTCCATGCGGGCCTGAAACTCGATCGAGTCGTCGTAGATCCAGGACAGGCGGGGAATCCGACGGGTGCGCAGGACACGCCCTACCTGTTTGCGAATGAAGCCGGTCGCATCCTCGAGCATGTGGGCCGTGCGGGTGCGGTCTCCACCGCTGCCGTAGACCGAGTAGAAGACGCGCGCCGAGTAGAGATCGTCGGAGATCTCCACCTTGGTGAGGGTGATGAAGGTCGCGCGCGGATCGTTCAGCTCGAATTCGATGCAGTAGGCGATCCGCTCCTTGATGCGCGCTTCGATGCGCGCCTTGGTTCGGGCGTTGGCCATCGCGCCGGACCTCAGAGCGTCCGCTTGACCTCGAACAGACGGTAGGCCTCGATGATGTCGCCTTCCTTGATGTCGTTGTAGTCCTTGATCAGCATGCCGCACTCGAAGCCTTCGCGGATCTCCTTGGCCTCGTCCTTCTCGCGTCGGATCGAAGCCAGGGCGCCCGTGTGGACGAGCTGGCCGTCGCGCAGCAGGCGAATGGAGTTGGAGCGGCGGATCTTGCCGTCGAGGACGAAGCAGCCGGCGATGTTGCCGAACTTGGAGGACTTGAAGACACGGCGGATCTCGGCGTGTCCGGTGACCTCTTCCTTGACCTCGGGGGCGAGCTCGCCCTCCATCAATCGGCGGATGTCGTCCAGGAGCTCGTAGATCACCTGGTAGACCTTGATCTCGACGCCGCTGCGCTCCGCGTTCTGACGGGTCTTGTTGTTGGCGCTCGTGTGGAAGGCCAGGATGCGCGCATCCGAGGTCACCGCCAGGTCGACGTCGCTGTCCTGGACGGCACCCACGCCGGAGTGGATGACCTTGACCTCGACCTCGTCGTGGGAGAGCTCGCCGATCTGGTGCTTGAGCACCTCGGCGGAGCCCTGCACGTCGGCCTTGATGATGAGGTTGATCGACGGCTTGTCCTGATCCGCAACCGCCTCGAGGATGTTCTCGTGGCTGACCTTGCGCCGCTCGATCTGGGAGATCTGGCGGTTCTTGCGGGCCCGCTCCTCGGCGACCTCGGTGGCCTTCTCGAGGGACGTGACCACGTGGAACTGGTCGCCGACGCTGGGCAGCTCGTTCAGGCCCGTGACCTCGACCGGCATGGAGGGGCCGGCCTCCTTGAGCAGCTTGCCCCGGTCGTTGTGGATCGAGCGCACTTTGCCGTAGCCCTCGCCGGCCAGGATGACGTTGCCTTTCTTGAGGCTTCCGTCCTGGACCAGGAGGTGCGCGACCTTGCCCTTGCCCTGCTGGATCTCGGCTTCGATCACGACGCCCTGGGCCGGACCGGTGGGGTGGCTCTTGAGCTCGAGCACCTCGCTCTCGAGGAAGACGCGCTCCAGGAGCTCCTCGATCCCCTCGCCCTTGAGGGCACTGACGCGCAGCATGGCGGTGTCGCCGCCCCATTCTTCGGGGGTCAGTCCGAGGCCGGCGAGTTCGTTGAGGACGCGCTCGGCGTTCGACTCGGGCTTGTCCATCTTGTTGAGGGCCACCACGATCGGCGTGCCTGCCGCCTTCGCGTGGTTGATGGCTTCCTCGGTCTGCGGCTTGACTCCGTCGTCGGCGGCGACGACCAGGACCACGACGTCCACGGCCTGGGCCCCGCGCCGGCGCATCGCGGTGAAGGCCGCGTGGCCCGGAGTGTCCAGGATGGTGACCTTGTGCCCGGCCTGGGTCGTGACCTGGTAGGCCCCGATGTGCTGGGTGATTCCGCCCGCCTCTCCGGCGGCGATGCGCGTGGCGCGGATCGTGTCGATCAGGGTCGTCTTGCCGTGGTCCACGTGGCCGAGGAAGGCCACGGTGGGGGGGCGTTGAACCAGCTCTTCTTCCCCGACCTCGTCCCGACGTTGCTCGAGCTCGGTCAACAGGGCCTGTTCGGCCTCGACCTCTTGCTTGACCTCGAGCTCGACGCCGAACTCTCCCGCCAGGAGGATGGCCGTCTCGTCGTCGATCAGCGAGTTGATGTTGATTCCGAATCCGAGCTGCTGGAACGCGATCTTGAGAACCTCGTTCTCCTTGACGGCCAAGGTGTTGGCGAGCTTCTTGATCGAGACCGGCGCCTCGATGGGGACCGACCCGCCCTCGAAGGGGGATTCGCGCCCGGTGTCGTCGCGCTGCCCGGGTCCGCGTCGCCCGCGCTCGGAGGCTTGCTGTTGCTGCGGCCGGCGGCGGCGCAGGAAACGGCCTGCTTCCCGTTCGCGCAGCTGCTGGGCCGTGAGGCTTCCGCGGGTCGTGTCGCCCCGCACCTGGCCGGAGGAGATGTCCCTTCCCATGGTCGGGCGGACATCCGGCATCTCGTCGTCCCGCGAGCGCAGGCGGCGGGATTGGGTCCGCTTCTGGGGCTGGGTCTGGAACTGGGACGGATCGATGAAGCCGACCACCTTGCCGGTTCGTCGACGCTCGGACGGCCGTACGACGTCCCCGTCGTCCTTGTCCTCCTCCTCGGAGGGGGCCTCAGCCTCGGCGGGGGCGTCGTCCGCCGAAGCGGCGGCTTCCTCGCTCTCCGTCACGGCCGGTGAGGGCGCGTCTTCGGCCTTGGGCGCTGCCTCGGCCTGGTCTTCGTCCACGACCGTTTCCGCGGCGCTCGCCGGTTCGGATGCCTCGGCCACCGGCTCGGTGGTGGCCTCTTCCGCGGCCGGGGCGGCCTCCACCTGAGCCTCGACCACCGGCGCGGGTTCCGGTTCGGGCTCCGGCTCGCTGGGGAGGGCTTCCGGCTCGGCTTCCGCCTCGGGCGTGACCGGCTCGGGCTTTTCCTCCGGGGTCGGCTCGGGCTCGGGTTCCTCGGCGGCCGCGGGGACCTTGGGCTTGGGGGGGGAGGGCGGTTCGGCTTCCTCCGCGGAAGGCTTCTTCTTCTTCTTCCGCTTGATCTTGAGCCCGCCGACCGTGCTCACGCCCTGGCCGCTCGACTCGCCCACGATGCCGTAGGCCTCCAGGCGGGCCTGGATCTCGAGTACCTTGAACTCGTCGAGAGCCGACATGTGGCTCTTCACCTGGAAACCCAGGTCACGGAGCTTCGCGGCCAGTTCTTGGCCGGTCATTCCGTACTCCTTGGCGAGGTCGTAGACGCGTTTCTTGGGGCTCACTCTGTGTTCTTGGCTGAAGTGGATCCTAACTCGAATCGGGGGGAATGCGACCTCACCTCGATCGCTCGAGGAACGGTCGTCCGATGCCCCTCACGGGGGGCGCTGGGAATCAACCCTCCGCGCCTGCCTGGGCAGCTTGTGAGGGCGATTCCGGGTCATTCGAGGGGGAGGCGGGCGGCGTTGCGACTTCCTCGCCCGCGGCGCTCTCCCCGGCGGGAAGGCCGCCCTCGAACTCCCCTGCTTCATCCGCGGAGCCGAAGCCGTCCGTCTCGAACTCCTCGCGGGTCTTGATGTCGATGTCCCAACCGCAGAGCCGGCTGGCCAGACGCACGTTCTGACCCTTCTTGCCGATCGCCAGGGACTGCTGATCTTCGTCCACGATGACCACGGCCTGGTGCTGGTCCACGTCGGCGTAGATGTTGTCCAGGTGGATCACGGCCGGCTTGAGGCCGTTCATGATCAGGGTCTCGAGGGAGTCGCTCCAGCGGATGATGTCGATGCGCTCTCCGCGCAGCTCGTCGATCACGGCCTTGATCCGCGAACCTCGGACCCCGACGCAGGCACCGATGCTGTCGATCTTGGGGTCCTGGGAAATGACGGCCATCTTGGTGCGGTAGCCGGGCTCCCGGACGACGCGCTTGATCTCGATGATGTTGTCCGCGATCTCGGGCACCTCGAGCTCGAACAGCCGGCGTACGAGGTCGGGGTGGGTACGGCTGACGATGATGCGCACGCGCGGGCCGTCCTTGCGGACCTCCAGCACGATGGCGCGAATGCGGTCGCCCGGAGAGAAGGTCTCTCCGCGTACCCGCTCTTCCCGGGGGAGGTAGGCCTCCGTGCGTCCCAGGTTGATCACCAGGTTGTCGTTGTCGAAACGCTGGACCGTTCCGTTGACCAGGTTGCCTACCCGCGTCTCGTATTCGTCGAAGATGACGTCCCGCTCGGCCTCACGCACCTTCTGGAGGAAGGTCTGCTTGCAGGCCTGGGCGGCGATCCGCCCGAGCTCGGAAAGCTCGAACTCGTACTCGCCTTCGTCGTCCTCCACCCCGATCTCGCCCGTGGAGCGATCGATCGAGACGGTGAGGTCGTCACCAACCCCGAGACGCTTGCGTACCGCGGCTGCCACCGCTTCCTCGAGTCCAAGGAAGAGCACTTCTTTGGAAATGTCCTTCTCGCGGTGGAGGACATCGATCATCCGCAATAGGTCTTCAGCGTTCATGGGCGAGGTACGGGGCCGGTCATGAAGTCCACCGGGAAATCACACCGCCGCGACCGTGGAACGGCTCCCACGGGACGCGGCGACCTGCGCGCGACTTCCGGCAAACTACCATCCGTTATTTAAGGCCGCTAAGTCTGCTATATCTAGGGGGGTGAGTCAACGCCGACCCAGCGGCGGGCCCCCCAGGATCGAGTGTCCAGCCCCATCCCATGAGCGATTCGCCCCGTAACGACGCGCAGATGGACGGATCCTCCGAGATCCTGCGGGGTTTCCTGGCGCAGCTCCAGCAGGCGGCCGGGGCCCCCGTCACGGTTCTTTTCCAAGGCGAGAGCGGGACCGGCAAGGCGGTGGCGGCCCGCATGCTGCACGCCGCCAGCCCCCGGGCCCAGGGACCGCTCGTCACGGTCGACCTGGCGGCCCTTTCCCCCACGCTGCTCGAGTCCACTCTCTTCGGGCACGAGAAAGGGGCCTTCACCGACGCCCGCCAGGCCCGTCGGGGGCTGTTCCGTCAGGCCGAAGGGGGCACCCTGGTCCTGGATGACGTGGACCTCTTGCCCCTCGAGCTCCAGGTGAAGCTCCTGCGGGTGCTGCAGGAGAGGGTCGTCGAGCCCCTGGGCGCGGAGGCACCGGTTCCCGTGGACGTGCGCGTTGTGGCCACGACCCACCGGGATCTGCGCCAGGCGGTGGAGGAAGGGGAGTTCCGCGAGGACCTGTACTTTCGGCTGGCGGTCGTCGTGCTCGAGGTCCCTGCGCTGCGTTCCCGGCGCGAGGATCTCCCCCAGCTCGTGGAGAGCCTGACCCGGGGGGTGGCGAAGCGGCTGAAGCTCACGCCCAGGCCCTACCTCCCCGGGGCTCTGGAGCGCCTGAGGAACCATCCCTGGCCCGGCAACGTGCGCGAGCTTGAAAACGCGATCGAACGGGTCCAAGTGCTGCGCAAGAGCCCCGATGGAGAGGTCTTGCCGGTTTCGGAGCTGGAGCTGGGCTTTCTCGAGGAGGCTTGCCGCGGGGTGGCCGAGTCGTTGGCCCAGGAGGCCCTGCGCCACGGCCTCACCGTGGATGCGATTTCCCAGACCATGATGGAGCGCGCCCTCGAAGAGCAGAAAGGCAACGTCAGCGCCGCGGCGCGCCAGGTCGGGTTGACCCGGCGCGCCTTCGACTACCGCATCGCGCGCTTCGAAGAGCCCGCGGCGGAGGCCGAGGGAGCCTGATGTCGATCGCCGTCCTCCTTATTACGGCCCTGGCCGGGTCCGGAGCGTTCGAGGAGCCCACGCCCGAATGGATCCAGGCCCGACTCGGCGAGCTCGAGTCCTCGGACGCGGCCCTGTGGTCGCGCTCCCTCGAGGCCTTGCTCGAGCTGGGTCCGGACGGGGCCTTCTCGGCCCTCGGGCAGTTCGACGCGGCGTCGGTGCGGGGGCAGCGCTCCCGCGCCCGCCTGGTGGAGGAGGTGGGGGGCACCCGGTGCCTTCCCGCGGTCCTGGCGCGCATGGGGCATGCCGATCCGGAGGTGCGGCTGGCCTTCGTTCGCTTCCTGGGCAGCCCGGCCCTGGGGGACGAACGGCGCCAGGAGCGGGTGGACGTGCTGCGCGAGCTGGTGGTGGCCGATCCCCAGGCCGAGGTTCGCCAGGCCGCTCTGCGCTCCCTGGCCGGATTCGGCGACGCGGACGCGGCTCAGGATCTCGATCGCCTGCTCGATCGGCTTCCCCCCGGAGAGACGGGTGAAGTCGCCAAGGTGCTCCGCGATCTGCCCGCCGCTCGCCAGCGCCTCGTGGAACGGGTGCGCACGTGGTTCGAGCAGGGCTCCGACCTTCCGGTGGACACCCTGGCCCTCTTCCTGGAACGCTACGGTCATGCCCTGGCGGGGGAGACGGAGGGGGGCGACAGCCCCCAGGAGCGCGCCCCCCTCGTGCAGGGGCGCAACCATCCCGATCCCCAGGTGCGGCGGGCCGCGCGCCAGGCCCTCGAGGGACTTCTGAGTCGACTGAGCGAGCTGGGGGAGCTCGAGCGCTCCGATCGCCTCCTGGCGCAGCTCAGCCAGGACGGTCTCGATCGTCGCGAGCTCGTCTATCGGCGCGCCTTCCTGTCCCTTTCGCAGCGCGATGACCTGGCCCTGGCCGCGGAGTGCAGCCGAGAACTCCTGCGCGAGGTCGGTGCTTCCACCGATCCCCAGGACCTGCAGTGGCGCTTCTTCGGGCTGCACTTCGGGGCGGTCACGCGCTTCGCCGAGGGGGACTACCTGGCCGCCCTGCGGGGCTTCGAAGCGGCCAAGCGCGTCCTGCACGAGAGCCTGGCCGAGCGCCGCGACCTCTGGCCCCAACCCCTCAGCCGATCCCGCCAGTACCCGCGGGCCCCCGTGGGCGGTGCCCTGATGCTGGAACGGCTCTTCCAGATGGCGTTGCTCGACCTTTGGCAGAGCCTGGCCTGGTTGGCCGGTGGCGGTGAGGAGCGTTTCGAGAAGGCGCTGTCCCATCTGCGCCAGGCCCACCAGACCCTGCTGTCGGCCCAGCTGTTGGGCCTCAACTCCGATGTGGATGCGGGCACGGACAACTGGGATCTCCTGCTCGAGCGTGACCTCGCGCCGCGACGCCTGCTCTTCGGCAACCGCAAGCTCGACCCCGAGAGTCGCTGGGTCGAGCTTCAGGTGGAGCTCGGACAGGCCCTGAAGACCGTATCGGCCTGGGAGTTTCCCGGCTTCGAGCCCCTGCCCGTCTCCGATCCGGTGCTCACCAGTTGCGTGGTCGACCCCGAGCGCTTTCGGCTCTTGCGGGCGATCCAGGTCGCGGACCTGGGCCAGGCCGATCGCCAGCGTGAGTTCCAGCGCAAGGCGGACCCGAGCCGGCTCGATCTCTTGAGCCAGATCAACTTCCGCTTGCGGGACACCGAGCGCAAGCTGCGCTCGGTCGACCGTCAGGCCGAGCACGTCGACTTCTCGACCCTGGATCGCGAGGGGGAGCGCGACGCTTTCGGCACCTTGCTCGACTACCGTTCGCCGTCCCAGTTCGCCTACAACCTGGCCCTGGACCTGCGCGCCGAGGGCCGTGCGCGCCAGGCGCGGGAGCTCAGCCAGCGCATGCTCGACGACCTGCGTTCCGGGCTGCCCGGAGCCCAGAGCTACTGGACCGAGTGGGTCAGCGCTCGACTGGAGATGTCGGTGGCCTCCTCGTGGATGGACGAGAACGAACCGGCCCGGGCCGAGGCCGTGGGAATCGAAGCCGTGCGCCGGCTCGAGGCCCTCGAGAACACGTTCGAGGAGCGGGCCAAGGGGCTGCCCCAGGGCGACACGATCCTGCGCCGGCTGAACGCCTACTTGAACCAGACCAGGGTCATGCGCTCGGGTGCCCTGCTTTCCCTGGCGGTCAACGCCAACGTACGCCTGGACGACCAGGACAAGGCCCTCGACTACTTCGAGCAGGCCTACGAGCTGGACCAGAACGACTTCATGCGGGTGCTCCTGGCCTGCTACCGGGCGCGGTCGGGCAAGCGGACCGAAGCCCTGGCGATCCTGCGCCAGGTCGGAAACTCGCCGCGGCTCTACTACAATCTCGCCTGCACCCACGCTCTCCTCGGGGACACCGAGCTGGCCTTGGATTACCTGCAGCGGGAGCTGAGCGAGAACCATCCCACCCGCGGGTCGTTGGAGCGCCAGAAGAAGTGGGCCCGTGAAGATCCCGACCTCCTTTCCCTGCGTGACAACGCGCGCTTCCTACGCCTCACCGAACCCCGGTAATCCATGGCCACAGTCGTATTGAGTGGACGCGGCCGTCGCCGCGTCCTGGGCGGACACCCCTGGATCTACGCCGACGACGTCTCCGAGGCCCAGGCCCAACCCGGGGAGCTCGTTCCGGTCTTCGATCCCAACGCCAACCCCCTGGGCTGGGGGCTCTACAGCTCCCACTCGAAGATCTGTGTGCGGCTCGTCACGCGCCAGGCCGAGCAACCCAAGCGGGAGTTCTGGAAGGGGCGCATCGAGCGCGCCTGGCAGTACCGGGCTTCCCTGGGGCTGGGCGGTCCCGGGGGGGCGGCGCGGCTCCTGGCGGGCGATGCGGACGGCGTGCCCGGTCTCGTGATCGACCGCTACGGAGACGTCCTCGTCCTGCAGAGCGGGTGCCAGGGCTCCGATCGCATGCGCGACTTCGTCCTCGAGCTCCTGGGCGAGGTCTTGCCCTGGAAGCCGCGCGCCATCCTGGATCGATCGGACACCTCCGTCCGTAAGCTCGAAGACCTGGAGCCGCGGGTGGAATGGATCGAGGGAGGGCCCCTGGAGTCGGTCGAGGTGGAAGAGCGAAACGAAGGAGAGCCGCCCCTCGTCTACGAGGTCGCTCTGCTCGAGGGGCACAAGACCGGGCACTACCTCGATCAGCGCGAGAACCGTGTCCGCGCCTCCCGGTTCGCCGCGGGTGCACGGGTGCTGGATCTCTTCTCCTACGACGGGCTGTTCGGGGTGCGCGCGGCCCTGGCCGGCGCCGAGTCGGTTCTGTGCATCGACCAGAGCAAGGTCGCGGGAGAGCGCTTGATGCGCAACGCCGAGCGCAACGGTGTCGCGGATCGGATCGAGTTTCGCCGAGCCAATGCGATGCAGGAAGTGCGCAGCCTGGCCGCGGAGTCCGAGCCCTTTGGACTGATCGTCTGCGATCCGCCCGCCTTCGCCCGCAACCGACGCGAGGCGGAAGGCGCCCAGCGTGGCTACCGGGAGGTGAACATGCGCGCCCTGGGCGCACTCGAGCCCGGGGGCGTGCTGGTCTCGGCTTCCTGCTCCTACAACGTGGGGCGCGACACGTTCCTGGAATGCCTGGCGCGGGCGGCCCTGGACGCCGACCGGGAAGTGCGCCTGATGGAGTTCACCGGCGCCTCGAAAGATCACCCGGTCTCCTTGCACTTGCCTGAATCGGACTACCTCAAGTGCGCCTTTCTGAGAGCATGATCCGCGTCGAAGTGAACGGGGCAGCCTGCGAGGTGCCCGCCCGCAGCAGCGTTTCCGAGTTGGTGCAGAGCCTCGGGCTCGACGCCGAGCGCATCGCGGTGGAGGTCAACCGGGCCCTCGTGCCCCGCAAGGAGCACGTGACGCGGCTGCTCGAGGAAGGCGATCGGGTCGAATTCGTGACCCTCGTCGGGGGCGGCTAGGAGAATCGCTCGACGGCTGCTCCCGTCCTCCGGCCCGTGGACGCATGTTGCCGGACGACGCGAGCGACGGCGGAATCGACTATCGCCACCTCCGCTACCGTGCACTAGACTCCCCCCATGGACCACGAAAACGAATCCCAGGGGCTGACCCTGGGCGACCATCGGTTCCGCTCACGGCTGTTCGTCGGGACGGGCAAGTACGCCAGCTTCGAACAGATGGCCCAGGCCCTGGAGCTCTCGGGAACCGACTGCGTGACGGTGGCCGTACGTCGCGCCAACCTCGACGGCGAAGGTCCTTCGATCTTCGACTTCATCGACCGGGAGCGCTACACGATCCTGCCGAACACCGCCGGCTGCTTCGATGCGGAGAGCGCGGTGCGCACCGCCCGCCTGGCGCGGGAGATCCTCGGTACCGATCTGTGCAAGCTCGAGGTGCTCGGTGATACCAAGACCCTTCTCCCCGATCCGATCGGGACGTTGGAGGCGACGCGCGAGCTGGTGGCCGACGGTTTCACGGTGCTCGTGTACACCTCGGACGACCCGCGCTTGGCCGTACGGCTGCAAGAGGCCGGAGCCACGGCCGTGATGCCGGCCGGCTCGCCGATCGGCTCCGGTCAGGGGATTCTCAACCCGAACAACATCCGCATCATCCTGGAGCTGTGCGACGTGCCCATCATCGTCGACGCCGGCGTGGGCACGGCCAGCGATGTGACCCTCGCCATGGAGCTCGGGGTGGAGGGGGTGCTGCTCAACACCGGGATCGCCTCGGCCCGGGATCCCCTGCGCATGGCCGAGGCCATGCGTGACGCCTGCGCCGCAGGTCGCCAGGCGTACCTGGCCGGACGCATCCCCAAGCGGATGTACGCCAACGCTTCTTCGCCGGCCGAAGGGTTGATCACACCCCTTCG